>NZ_JJQL01000075.1:0-86375 GCF_000979975.1 Methanosarcina sp. 1.H.A.2.2 | reverse complement strand
CCGACTTTCCGCAAATGTCCTCAAAAATAAAATTATTTTTATTAAATGGCCAACTGTCAAATTATAATTGACCTTTGTTAATGGCAATTCGTTGATTCTTTAGCACAACACTAACTGAACTTATCAATGTCCCATATTATTCATACTGTATGACTGGTATTTCCTGAATTCCATAATAGCATCCGCTACTTGTGCTACCAGAAACCTTTGAGATTTTTTAGTTAATGAGCTTAACCCTCATCTCAAAAATAGTATTTTTCACAACTCTTTCCCATTAACCTGATTAACTTCTCTTTAATCTCATCCAAGTTGGCAACTTGAATTTTCGTTTTTGATTTCGTTTTTACTTCCACTTCCGTAATCCCCCTCATCAGCATGAAAACCCATTTCAATGTCGGCTTTTGAGTTTGTTTCTTGACCTGATCCGGTATTGATTCCCCTGTTTCTTTTAGTTTTTCTCTCAGCTTACATTCTGCTACCGAGTAAACCATCAGAGTTAAAACCATGATCATTGACAATGCTTCAATTCTTTCGGGTTTCTTAAGATAAACCTCCGAAACCCTGAAACTTTTGTCCTTTATGAACCTGAATCCTTTTTCCACTTTACTCTGGTTTTTGTATTTTTCCAGCATCTCTTCAGCATCAAGGTCCAAGTCATTGCTTCCGATTATAAATCTTCCATGATACTTATTTTCATTCTGTACAATTTCTTCATTCCTGACAGCCTTTGCATCTACAACATAATGAGTGACAAGCTTTTCACCCTTTTTTGGCCTTCCCTTCTTACCGTTTTCTCGTTTTGAGATTGTGGATATCTCCACTGTTTCCATCAAACAGTAAGGGTTTTCCTGTTTCCATCTTTCCAGAGCTGCTCTTGCGTCCTCTTCACATGCAAACTCTATTTTTTTCAGCTCTTTAAGATCTTTCTGAGCTTCCTTGACAATCTTTTTTATTTTCTTTTCAAACGTAATGTCTTTTCTTTTATGCATCTCGGTGGAGTGAACAACTACCCATTTTTGTTTTATGCCACCATATTCAACCATCGTTTCATAAAAAGAGTAGCGGGGATCTTCTCCCTGTTTAAACTCAATATCAGAACTCAGTAGCTCTTTACAAAGATTTATGGTTGAGGGAACACGAGTGATCCACTTCATGTCTTTTAATGCTTTGATATTATCTTCAGAATAAAGAGAGCTATCAGCTATGAAATAAACATCATCAGGAAACTCTATGTTTTCCTTAAGTCTTTTCATGGCTTCTACTATGGTTTCTTTGTCGGATGAATTTCCAGAATAAGCCTGTGTAAATAATGGCATACCATACTGGTTTACAATCATCCCCATTGAAAAACGCTTCAAATCATATCTCTTATCTTTTGCGTGACCATAAGTGAGTTCAATGGCAGAGCTACCATCTTCAGGTTCATAGTCTCCATGAACGCTGAAATTGGTATCATCGCAATGAAGCTGTATAACCTTAAGGTTCACAATTTCCATCATTTTAATGGAAAGTTTCATGAACAATTGAGTGGGATCTGCTTCGTAGATCTTATCAAGAGTTCGCCCTAAAACGTCATCATTAAGATCTGATGCACTCACTCCAAGACCAAGTAATCTTTCAACTGGAAGGTTTTCAAAATATTGGGAGTACAGGTAAAGTCGATTGTCAGTGAATCCAAGGCAATTAAGAATCATTGCCTTTATCACCATTGAATGAGCTACCTTATGTTGTCCAACTTTGGGAAGTACTTCATCGATAATACTTCCAATTTCAAGTTCATCGAAAATTCCACAAACTATACCGTGATGGTCCAGGGCGTTAGTAGTAATGTGCATAAAAATTCAAAAATTCAATAGCAAGTTACATTATTTACAGTTTTCCAATAAAAATACCTGAATAATAATCCGAGATCTGCGGAAAGTCTGATAATTGTTTCTTAAAAGTTTAAACCTTCAACTAAAGGAGCTTACTATGAATCCAGATTTATCCAGATTTTGTAAGATATTAAATCAGTGCCATCGACTTGTACACTGCATCTATCGGATCTTCATAAAACGAAATCTGGAACTTGCTGAAAAGGTCCGGAGGTACTGTCGCAATCTTCCCTGCAGAAGCAATCGGAATCAGAACCCTTTTTGCTCCGGCATCAAGACAGACCTGTAAAAGGCCAGCCAGGTTTTCAAGTACAGCTACAGAGCCTCCGATTGTCATACTTCCGAGAATGGCGGTCTGTTCCTGAAGCGGCCTTTCCAATGCTCCTGAACAGAGGCTGATGAAGGCTGCAAGAGCGAGTTCTTCGGACATGCCAACTCCATAAAGGTCCTGGACGTGCAAAAAGTAGTCTTTTTCTTTTACGGAGATGCTCTGGCTTATGGATTTTGCGTTGGCCCTGAAGTAATTAAAAGCCGTTTTTATTGACTCTTTGGCCTGAGAATTTGAACCTGTGCCTGATCTTTCATATTTACCCGAGCCGGATACAACCTGGACTTCAAACTTGTAGGCCCCGATCTTGCCAGATTCCGTAGCAGCAACTGCATAGGCTTCTCCGGGCTTTGTAATGCCTGCGGGGATGATCTTGTTTCCGCCGCTTTCGGGCACGGACACGAAGGCTTCTGTCAGGTTTTCATTGTCAATGTAGGAGAAATTAACATCAAAGAACTCGATTCCTCCTATTTTTTTCAGCTGCTCTTTCACACGCCTTCGACCTACGAGGGCGTACTCAAGGATCTCCTGCGCCTGCTCTCTGGTGATATTCTCATCCGGGTAGATGAGTTTCATAAGGCCTGAGAAGGTCTTTTTAACCGCAATTACATCGCGCTGGTTCAGGTTGTTTCCGAGTTTAAAGAACCTGTTTATATTGTCAGCATAGGACCGCTTCCTCATTTCCCGGAAGAATTCTGCAATATAGTCAACTATGAATCCGTACCTGTCTGTAAAGTGTTCAGGCCTGAACTTCGGGATTTCCCAGCCAGGGATGTAATAGTGCATCCTGTCGAAAAAGGCGGTATCGCTGTTCATGGCGTCCGGGAAGGGAGAAAAGAGGTTTGAAGTCTTTATTAAGGACTCTATACTCTGGTTTACATTTCCAACAAAGACGATTGACGCATTTGCATTCTTTTGCTCTTTTCCCCTTGCAAAAGAGCCGGAGGCCATGTAGTCTTTGAGGATCTGGATTCCGTCTTTGTCTTTGAAACGGATTCCTGCAACTTCATCAAATGCCACTACATCCCAGAACCCCACGAGACCTACCTGTCGGGTGGACATGTTGTAGAAGAGGTTTGCAACCGTGGTCTGCCCTCCGGAGATCAGGATGGTGTTGGGGGATATTTCCTTGTAAACGTGAGATTTCCCGGTGCTTTTCGGGCCGAGTTCGCAGAGGTTGTAGTTATTCTCGACAAGAGGAACTAGCCTTTCGAGCATATGCCATTTTGTGGGAGTTTCAAGCTGGGTGGGCTCCATCCCAATGCTTCTCATCAGGACATCAATCCACTCATCTTTAGTAAAGTTCTTCCTTTCTACCAGGATCTCCTGGAGGTTCATATTAGGGATCTGGATAGGTTTCAGGCTGGAGATGACGAATGGCGAAGAAGCTGATTCTGTAGAGTACTCCATCTTGATCATGCACCAGATTCCCCCGCCTAGAAGCTTGTCGTATTTTATGACATAATCAGAGTCAATTTCAATGTTTTTAAGCCCAAGGTTGGAGAACTCAGCTTCGTAAACGTCTCTCCTTTCATTGAGTGTGACCGTGATCTTATCAATAATGGTGTAGTATCCTGTCTCCCTGATCCTTGATTTGATCTTTTCGGCTTCATCAGACCTCACATAGTTCTGGGACAGGATATTTTTGACCTTCTGGACACCTTCCTTAATTACATCCTCGTCATCATCTGCACAGTAGGAGCCTAGAAGGTATTCCAGTACATAGACAGGGACGTTGTGCCCGACCTTCAACAGCTTTGTGAGGTCTTTTCTCACAACCCTGCCGGAGAAGTACTGATTTAATTTTCGGTCTGTTTCAAGGCTTACTGTTTCGAGATCTGCTTCAACCATTTTATCCTGTCCCTAAAAACTTTTTTTATTCCTGAATCTTTATGCCTGATTCCCTTTTTTAATTTAAAAGTCATCAAAATCGCCAATCAAAAGGTCAAGTTCGAATGGAATCCGGGCAATATCTTTGATTTCATTTGTGTCTTCATCAATCAATCTAAGGTAATATGTTTTATTTTCGAGACCATTGCCAAGGGTAAGTATAACAGTGTACTGCCTTTCTTCAGGCTCATCGGATTCGCTATTGGCAATAACGGTTCTTTCGTCACTGACCATTTTTTCCTGCTCACCGTCAATATCCCATAATGAAGCCCTGAAAGTACGGGGTTTCAGCTTATCAGTCACTTTTTCTGTCTGGAAAATCTTTACTTTAAACTTGCTGCTTGTGATCTTTTTCCGGTCATTTATTACCGAGACGTTGACTTTGCCGTATTTGATGCCTTTCTTTTCCAGGGTTTTTTCATTTCTCCGATGGGTATATGTCAGGACCGGAATGACAATTTCCTGAGGAGAGGCTCCTCCATGCACGAAATTGAGCCCGCCTCCCTGGAGCTTGAACCTGAGGTCAGTCTTTGGGACATAGGCAAAGAGGGGGGAATGTTCCTTCCCGAGAATATGGCGCATGTCAAAACTGTGTATGTTATTCAGTGAATTATCCGGTGCAAGCTCCTGGTCACTAAGGATAAATCTCTTTGTGGTATCAATTATGCGGGTTTTGTCAAACGATGAGGTTTCTACCTTATCCACATTTTCCATATCATCTCTTCTGTACAGGAAACCATGATCTGCTGTGACAATGACGTTTGTGGTGTTTAGTGTATCACTCAAATGCTTGACCATTTTCTTGATTTCAAAAACTGTTTCTTCCACAGCATTGAAAACGCTGTTTTCCGAGGACTGCTTATCCCCGGTTGAGTCTATCTTATTGTGATATATGTAAAGGACTCTTTTTCCTTTGATCAGTTCTCTTGCCTCTTCCCGGCTTAATTTAATGAAGTCTTCATAGTTCAGTGCAAGTGAGTCATCACATTTGCTCTGCAGGATTTTGTTCCTTTTTTCAAGCCCTTCGGAACTTATGCCGTCCACAAAGATTTCTTTTCCTCTGTATTCCAGCGCATTATGTGGGAGTAAACTTGCCATTCCGAGCTTCGTGTATGAGGGTAAGACTCCGGCCATGTAGCTGAGTTCTGGAAGTCCCCAGGTATCTTTGTTGAGGGTTTCAAAAAGCTCTACAGCTGCTTCATAGCGCAGTGCATCGGAAATAATAACTGCAACTTTACTCCTGTCATCTTTTTGCAGAATCCTGTTTACATGCCGTTTGTAAAAGTCCTTCTGGCTGTCTGCAAGTTCAATCTTCCACTGCCCATTGAGCTCGGAATCAATAAGGCTGCTCCATTTCAATAACAGTTTTCCAAGCAGTTTGTTGGTGTAGAGGTCTTCGACCTGAGGTCTGAGGTTTTTCTTCAGGATGTCCTTTTCCTGCTCTTTATCATAGTAATAGTAGAATTTCCTGTAGAGATAATCGATCTGGTAGTAAGTCTCAGCATACGCTTTGAATAACTCATACAAACTGGGAGTGTTTTCAAGAGCATCAGCTGCTTTTGGATTATCATAGTATTCCCTGGCAAAACGGAAGAGCTTAACCGCATATTCAAGCGCATTGTAGATGTTTTCGTATTCGGAAAACCAGTGTTTTGTCCGGCGGGTATCGATCCAGGCAAGATGGTTTTTGAAGTCCTCTTCAGTCGAATCTACGGGGCTGTTCAGGGATTTGAGTATCTGAAGAATTACAACCCTGTCAAAGGTTTCCACGGCTTCAGCTTCAAGATATGTCTGAACATCACGTTTATCAAGTTCTGCCTGCAGGTTATTTTCCAGGTCCTGACCATTTTCTGCAAGCATTTCCCTGGTATATTTCTCAAACGTTTTGGAATCCCGTGAGCTGTCCATCCAGTGCTTGAGGAAGATCTGGCACTCGTTTTCTTTCCGATCAACATACTGGTCATAGCCTGCCAGGGAAATTCCGGAATACCGCTTTATATGTGTGACAAGGAAACTCAGGAAAAGCTTCTTCAGGGTAGGATTTTTTGCCGAAAACCCAAAGTCCTCTTCTGCCAGTTCCCAGAAGTTCTCCTCCAGCCCGAACTTTGAGATATTCTCCCAGGCCGGGTTTTCAGTTTCATCCAGGGATTTCAGCATGATGTCCCTTATAATCTGTTTGAAATCAAGGGCCTGTGTCTTTGAAAAAACAGCCAGCATACCCAGAATGAACTCTTTTTCCCGCCAGTCCCGCTGGTGGAGCTTCTTTATGGGCTGGACCCTCTCCTTCTGGTTGCCAAAGAATTTCTCGTATTTCGTGAAGAAGTCGTCTAGCTCATGCCCATCGATTTCAAATTCGCTCTTGATGTCCGAAATCCGGCTGTTTTCAAATCTGGACGAATAGAGCTGGATATCAAAAAGCCAGTTGTCTTCGTGTGCCCTTTCTTTGTCTGGACAGTAGATGAGGTAATTTGACTCAAGGTCTTCGATTTCAAGGCGCTTTTTAGTTTCAAAATAGTTATTGTCAAGGATATGGAATTTGATGTTGTTTTCTTCCATGACCTGAATTATTTCTTCAAGCTCTTCTCCGGGAGCCTGCTTCTCCTGATCCCAGGCGGTTTTATCCCTGTCGTACCAGAAGACTATTTTTCTGTTCTCATAGTCTTTCAGTTCTGAAGGAGAGAATTTTTTGAGTATGCTTAAGATTGTTTTTTCTACGTTGACCATGAAAATCCATATCCTGTGTTCCTTCTCAAGGTTTTTAGTAAGCATTGAAGGTTTAGATACTTTATGATTATGTAATTTCTGTTTACCGCAATGGAAAAAAATTAGTTATTTTTCCTTTTTTAGTAATAGTTGTGAATTAATATGACTATTAATCTTATTTAATTAGATATTATAAAATAAAGGAACCACATTTGTTTATCTATGGCAAACAATGGGAAATCATTAAAAAAGCTTATAGAATATGACAAAATGTTAAAAAAAGATCCTCATAGCACTGGATTACTTTACCAGAAAGGAATTATTTTAAATAAAATTGGAGATTATAAAAATGCTATAGAAACTTATGATTTAGTCTTAGAAATTGATCCATTAACTCCAAGAATCCTATATGCAAAAGGGATTTCTCTCTTTGCACTTGAGAGATATGAAGAATCACTTAGCGCTTATGATCAAGTTCTAAAAATTAGGCCCCATTTTTCAGATATTCAAAATAAGAGAAATCAAGTTTTAACCATTTTAAAAACTCAAAAATTAAATGAGCAATTGAAAATATACGAAATTGAATCCGAAATTAATCCTAAAGATTCAGAGTTGTTCTATAATAAAGGAAACATTTTATCAAAATTGAAAAAGTATGAGGAAGCAATAAAAGCTTATGATATATCTTTAAAGCTAAATCTTGGAGATGCTGAAGTATTATTTGAAAAAGGAAATGCACTTTTTAACTTTGGAAAATATAAAGAAGCTATTAAAATTTATTCAGAAGCTCTAAACATTAAACCAGATTATTTTGAAGCCAAAAAAAACATAACTCGTGCCTTGATTATATTGAGAACTACTTACCTAAATGAGGGCAAGTACGAAAAAATGTTCAAAGTTTATAATGAATTATTAGATTTCGAAGAAGAATTAGCACATTATGTGCTTTTGGAATTATCTGGAGCAATTAGTAATTTAATAAATTTATATAACTATGAGAATATAATAATAATCTGTGAGGGACTTCCAGGATTAAGGCTTGGAGAAGTAGAAAAAAATATTTTGATAAATAGAATTTTATCAGCTTTATCTAAATCACTAATGAAGTATGAAACTCCTACCAGGCACAATGGAACTATATTGGTATGTGAAGCTTTACTTAAGATAAAACCAAATGATGATGAAATTAAAAGAAAAATCGAGAATTCCCGGCGTTATCCCGAGTTTCATAATCGAATAAATGAAATAAAAAAAGGAACTGTTTATCTGAACAGTGGAAAGTATAAAGAAGCGTTCAAAATTTACGATGAAGCTTTATCTTTAGAAATTTCTACGCCTACAGAAAAATATTCAATAGAATCTAATATATTTTTAGCTTTATCCAAATCAATTGATAATTTAATTGATTCTCAAAACTATGCTGGCATAAAAATTGTCTATAAAGAGATTTTAGGAATCAGGTTGAAAGATGCAAAAACGAATCTTTTGATTAATAAAATATCCTCAAGTTTATCCAATGCTCTGAGAGTATGTGATGTTTCTAAAGAATCTGATAAGATTTTGATGATATGTGAGACTTTGATGAAAGTATATCCAAAGGATAAAAAGACTTTGGAAATTATTAAAACTTCATTGTCTGAATCTCTGAATATATATGAAGCTTCGAAGGAACACGATAAGATCATAAGAACATGTGGTGCTTTACTAAAAATAGATTCAGATGACATAAAAACTTTGAAAGTCCTGGGAAATTCGTTGCTTCATTTTAATTTTGATCGTAAATCTCTTGACATATATGAGAAAATACTTGCCCTTAATCCAACTGATATGGAGATGTGGTGTATAAAAGGAGATATATTATCTGAACTTAAAATGTATAATGAAGCTCTGGAAGCATATGAAAAAGCATTTGATCTAAATTCTGAAAACATAAAGTTATTGTATGTAATAGGGGATACTTTATTTAAAATTGAAGATTATTTTGGTGCACTTAAATCATATGAAAAAGCTCTGGAAATTAATCCTGATTGGTCTGATCTATGGCGTAAAAAAGGAAATGTCTTTTCTAAACTTGGTTTTCTTGATGAAGCGCGGGAAGCTTACTCAAAATTAGAAGAATTAAATCACAGAGAAGAGGCTGGAAAAAGTCAGGAATGGTATGAAGTAGACAATGCGATCAACAGATATCATCTATATAGATAAACACTGTCAAGAGTGAAGGACAAGCTCAAAAACTAAAAAATATGTAAAGAATATGTAAAGAATATACAAAACTGAATCCAGTAAATCTGGTACCATAAAAAAGTCAGCAGTTGAGTGCAATTCCCTGCGTGCTGACTGGAAGATTCATGCTGTTTAGTCCGAGTTTCTTCTTTGTCCCCTTTATGTCCCCTTTGTGTCCCCATTGTCCCGTTTGGATTATTTATCCTTTTCACAAACTTATCGAGATTCTAATTTTGTGGCTTTATAAGTACATTTGAATGAGTGAACTACCCAACTTGTCAGCCTACGGTTGTCGAAGAAGTAGACTTCTCGCCTTAGAGTTAAAAAAAGCTAATCTCAAATGGAAATACCATTGCCCTGTTAAAAAAATGAAATGATTAGAATTTCTTTGTTAAGAAATCAATTACCTCTTTATCTGACTTTGTATATCGAGATACAGGAGGTTTGGATTTTTCATTCTTTTCGAATAAGGAATGCAATTTATTGATGGCAACAGGGTCTGATATGTATAAAGAGTTTTGTTCCAGATATCTTGAAGCCATGTTCACCAATCCATTGAATTTGATATTTTGTTAATTATATAAAGTTGTAAACAATCTTATTTTAGCAAAATTATTCAGTCTATTTTCTTACCACTATAGTAGAGTATAGTTGTAATCCATATAAATTTTTCTTACTCACTCACTCAGTGTTTAAATATTTAACTAATTGAGTCCTTTCTAACTGATCTTCTTGAAGTTCGGACTGCAATTCCATGAAACCATAATCTTTGTAAAAATTCATAACATAATCCGCTCCTTTATTCGCTTCAAGCCAGACTATGGTTCCTCCCAACATTTCTATGCATCTATAAACAATATTCAAAGCTTCATTGAGCAGGTATTCACCCTTAAAATTATACTTAAACATATCATTTTTTCCTAATTGGGCAATAAAATACGAGGGGATGCCGTCCTGATCTTTTAATAGATTCATATCCTTTTTTTGCTTTCTGGTTAATTTATTCTGGTCTACATATAATATTTTCAAAGAAAGTGCAAAAAATCCAAGGATGTAGAAGTTTTCATTGTCATTATTCTTTCTGTCAAGTATAAGATAAGACCTGCAAATTGACTTATCCTCAAATCTTTCTATATTATTCCGGATAAAATCCTGTATATCAGAGTCTTTTGAGCAATAGAAACTGTTTAATGTATTTTTTAATTTCACTTCATCACTAAATTGTGTGAACTTATTATAAGGAACGACAATTGGATCTATTTCAAGTTCAAAAGAGTTTAAATAATCCTTTATCTCGACCAGTTGTTTAATATTTTCCAGTTTGTTTCCTTCAAGTGACTGTCTATTTAAAAACTCCATACCCTTAGAACTTATGGAAATCAGACCAACCGGACCATTCTGAATGAACCGTATCATTTTCAGGTACTTGAAAACCCAGTAGATTTCCTCCTTGAATTCAAGGGTTTCATCTGAGTCTTCCTGCCGAAAATCGCTTTTGATTTCAAAATCTTCAATCAATTTTGTTTCAAGGGCAGAATACCTGCATCTCTCAGACCTATAAATATTTTCAACCATTTGATTGATGACAGTTTCAAAGCATGGCAGTTTTACGTTTTGTCCACTCAAAGTTATCAGGTTCCTGATTAATGGATAAAATGATGACCGATACATGCTTCAATCTGTATTAAATTTTATCAACAATGTATAAAAATTTTCCTTATTTGCGTTGATTAATATTCAAAATGCTGCGGAGGTCAGCAGGGGATTTTTCTCCATCTTTGAGTGCCAGTAACAATCTTTGAACCTGATCATATGACTGGGTCGGTAACTGGGTCGGTGGTTTCAACCACAAGGGATTTTGTAAGATAAACAATGAACCGCACCCGCCATCCCGATCTCGATGATTTCCGGTTTGGGCAAACCAGGAGTTTCGGATTCGCCGGAGTTGATGAGTTTCTGGAACTTCATTGCACCCGATTCCTTATTTTTCGGTTATTTAGTGCGGCTTATGCGGCTTTAGTGAGGTTTTTGCGGAATTATTGCGATTTTTGCGGAATTATTTTGGCTTTTGCAGTGTTTAGAAGCACCAGACTTGAAATAAAAGGAAAGTTGAGCTGTAATAGAAAAGCAGTTACACAAATGGATCAAGGGATTCAATTGGCTCAAGCTCTTCTACAATTGGCTGCATGTTCAAATAGAGCACGGGATAATCCTTCTTGCTCGACCCTTTAACAAGTTTGAAACCGTGTTTTATGTAAAAACCCACAGATTGTGGTTTTGAGTCGACTGTGATATATCTACATCCGGCGATATTCGATACTTTTTGAGTCAAATATATTGCAATGTGCAGCATGTATGACCCCACTCCCCGGCCTGCAAAACTTTCGTGTGTGGCTAATCTTGCAAGTTTCAGGGCGGGGTATCTTGAATATGGAAACCCGTCTACACAATCTGAGTTATCGATTGATTTAACCTGTATGGTATCAGTAGTTAAAGTGAAATACCCTACCAATTGTTCCTGATAGTAACAGACATAGGTCTTGTTGATTAGCTGTTCTTGATTTATCAGGGCATCGTTTTTTAAAAAATCGTTTAGATCGGTGTTTTCACAGCAAAAAGATAAAACATCGTTTCTCTTAGAAAGTGAATAAGTAACAAGTTCTAGATCCGGTATTTTATGCGGCACACTTACAACCTGACTGTACTTGCAAGTTTCCTTGCCCGTTTAAACATCTCTATTTGTTGTTTGGTTGCAGGCTTCTTCTCGTTTTCCCAGAATTCCCTGGCATCCTCACCTTCTAAGACAAGACCCAGTTCAATTGGCTTTGCCACAATTGTTTCCTCCGCATCTACAATATAAATATATGTAACTATTTTAATTGGTTATTATCAACTCGTTCTATAAAAAACATTGCTCAATTTACTTTTTCAAATCTGATGCCGTGATCTTCGAGACCTGGTCATATGACTGGATCGGTTACTGGATCGGTTACTGGGTCGGTAACTGGGTCGGTAACTGGGTCGGTAACTGGGTCGGTGGTTTCAACCACAAGGGATTTTTTAAGATAAACAATGAACCGCACCCGCCATCCCGATCTCGATGATTTCCGGTTTGGGCAAACCAGGGGTTTCGGATTCGCCGGAGTTGAGGAGTTTCTGGAACTTCATTGCACCCGATTCCTTATTTTTCGGTTATTTAGTGCGGCTTTAGTGCGGTTTTTGCGGTATTAATGCGGTATTAATGCGGTTTTTGCGGTATTAATGCGGTATTATTGTGGCTTGAACTCAGGGTTTATAGTGTAGTGGGTTCCCCTTCCCCTGCTCCCTATCTTTTCAAAGATCCCTTTCTCAACGAGGTCTTTGAGTTCCATTGTCGCAAGCCGTTCTTTAACTTCACATATTTCCTGATATTCCTTATTGGTAATCTTTCCCTTCTCCTTTACATGGAGTACAGCCTTAATCTGCCTTTCATTAAGACCGATATTTCTAAGATATTCTTCATTGAAAATCCCTTTTTTGAAGATCACACGAAAGCCCTGATACTCTTCAAATACAGGCTCCAGAACCCCTGCTTCTTTGCAGTATTTTTGAATTTTCTCTATTCCGCTCCCCCACTGCTCAATAATTTTCGTATCGAAGAACACTTCTGCTATCCCTTTGTTCCTCAACTTCGAGGCATGAGGTTTGAAAAGGTCTTCCATTGTGAGTCCCAGGGGAAGCCCACCCGGACTCCAGACGATCAGTTCCTCGTCATAAATCCGGATTTCGATATGGGACATAACTGTGTAGTCCCTGTGACAGACCGCATTAATAACCGCCTCCCTGACCGCTTCCAGCGGGTAGTCCCAGACCTCTTCCCTTTCAGGCTTTCCGGTCATAACAAATTTCACGTTAGTGTTTTTTCTGACAAAATCCATGGCTTCTTCGATCTGCTCAAAGAGTGACCCTTCGATCAGCCGGTCATCGATTACAAGAGTTTTGTTCTTAAACCGCCCGCAGTGGACCACAGCCTGCGAAAGAAAACGCCTCCCTTCCTTGCAAAAAAGAAGCCCAGCTGCCCAGGTGGGTTTTCCTTCCATCACAAGCTTCATTTTTTCGAGTACCTGAATAGGGTTTCTTTCTTCCTCTTCCCCAAACCCTTTTCTCCCGACAGCCCTCGCCTTCCGGATATAATTCCTGATCTTTTCAAGGTCAATGTATTCAAGAGTCTCCCCGGCTGCCGGAAACCTATCCCAGCTCATTCCTGTAGACTGCAGGTGCATTTCCGCAATTTCCTGCGCGTTCATGCTCCGGTTGCTGTTGTTTACCCGCTTGAAACACCTGCCCCGGACGGAAACGGGTTTTATAGGATACTCAGGGACCTTTACCGCTACAACCTTTTTCCCCTCAAATTCAAACACCTCGATTTCAGGGATAAGCTGTGGCTCGGTTTTGTCTGAGACCTGGTTTGCCCATTTAGCCAGAGTTTCTTTTCCAATATCTACTCCGGTGACGGCCCCTTTATCAGAAACCCCTAAAAGGATCATGCCGCCTTTTGCGTTGGCAAAAGCTACAGCCGATTCTACGGTTCTTTCGTCAAATTTTTCCTTGAATTCAAGGGTTTCGGATTCGCCGGAGTTGAGGAGGGATTGAAGGTCCATATAATCACGTTGATATGAAAATTGCACTCACTCATTATATTTTTTCGTATAAAAGTCCCGAGAAACGGATTATCAAGATCTTACAAATTCAGGCCTTTCAACATTGATAAGTGTGATAAGCCCTTCAGGATCTTCCTTTTCAAGAAGTGGATATGCTTCTTTTTTACCATAATACACCCAAAACCTGAAAGGTGCTTCAACTGCGAGCAATTTCTCGACAGATTTTTTCCTGAGACTTGAATCAATTTCAAATGCAACTACCGGGATTTCTCTTTTTCCAAACCCAGTGGCCCAGACAACGTCTATAAATCCGTCCCATCCTTTCTCTTTGAAGTCTTCGATCTGATATTCTTTAATGCCATACAGGTAATATTTGGCCGCTAAATAGGAGATCTCTTCCTGAAGCCTGTTGTGAAACTCTATCCTGTGAAAGCTACGAAGGGAATCATGGATCTGAGTAGATACGCCATTAATAGCACCTGCTATTTCTGAAATGTAACTTTCTCTATTTTCAATTAATTTTTCTATTTTTTCATCCATGACTTATATCTTCCCCACTAACCCTTCAAATTTCTTATAACTCTCCACAACCCCATCATCCAGATCAATCTCAATCATCTGATCCGCTTTATGCTGAAGCAGTTCATCGTATTTTATGAGCTCTTCAATTTTCTTATTGAGTTTTGCAAGCTCAGTTTCTGCTTTCCCGCGATTCTTGGAATTTTGAATAATTTCTTTTTCAAGAAGCGGCCTCTGAGCATCCAGCTTCGACTCAAAGTCAAGCAAATAATCGATTCTCATCTTTGCCAGAGTAGTTTTATCGTACCTGTGCATGTAAACGAGCGCATTGAACACTTTTCCTTTTTCTGAAGAAGTAAAGAGCCAGTAAATAGGTCTCTTTTTATACATTTTCAGGTGATCGCTATAGAAATCCTTCAGGAAATAATTCCGGATAACCTTTTCAGGAGCTTCCCCTTTCTTCGAAAGCGCCCCTGCAATGAAGTCCAGGTTTTCAGAAAGCGTCTCCGCTCCAAAAGTTAGCTTCAAAAACTCCTTGAACCGGTTTACGATATCATCCGTGTAATATTCGTCATCGAGGATCGGGATGATATTATCTTCATCCGGCAGGAAAGAAGCTACAGGCACTTTTTCTTTAAAATCAGATAGTTTTTCTCCTTGATTTGCAAGGATTAAACCTTCTTTTTCTGGTGAATATCTTCCAAACATGCAGCCGACAGCATAAGAAATTAATTCTTTAATAGTGTCGGTCAGCAGCAGAACTTCCAGTTCTTCTTCGGTTTTGTTGTTAGCGTAGCGATGATGGGGATTGCAGGTCAGCGTGATTTCTGAAAGTGGCACATCAGGTGTCAGTTCGTCTTGCAAGCCGTAGGCTTCGATGAAAATGCGGTTATTTTCTTCCTCCAGCCGCTGCATTTCGAGAGTCATTTCTCGCCAGTGGGCGCGGAGTTTGGTGTAAGTCTCACGGAGAGTTGGTTGGAGGTATTCGGATTGTAGCAGTGGGAGGGTGATAAAATCCCAGGAAGTTTCGTAGGAATCCCAATCGGATTTTGAGGTGTTAATTAAGGATTCTGCAAATTTGGAAGTCATTTCATCTTCAGGCTTCTTAATCGGGACCTTTTGAACTTGTGTCGGTCCAAAATTCAATGTTGGAGTTAAAACCGACAGATACCTTAACGAAATTTTTGTGTTTAAAAGGCTTATCACTTCCATTATATGTTCGTCCTTCCCAAAGCCACACATTGAGGCACTTGAAAAAAGAAATCCTTTTGGAAAATACCTCACTCCAAAATAACTGGAAGAAATTGCAGTCCATGTTAATCCTGGCTGAAAAAAACGATTTGTACTTACAATGTACCTTGACCAATGACCACCATTATTAAGTTCAGTCGCTCTACATTTTACTTCAAAACCATCGTTAAACCAATTTATAATAGATTCATTGTTGCCAAACCATTTTCGGAACGCTCCACCACTATTGTAAGGGAACCATTTTTTTTGAGATTCAACTGATTCCAAGCTTGATTTGATTCCTATTCCAATTTTATTAAAAGAAACTTCACTCCAGTTTCTCACGAAGTTTTCATTATCTCCTGTTCCCATACCTTTTCTAAACTCTAACATTGAAGATAGAGGAGGGTATTTTGAAAAAGAGTCAAAAAATTTATCACTTACCCAATAAGCAATCGGCGATCCTGGAATTTTCTTGAAGTCGGCGGCGGAGGCGCGGTAAAAATTAGGCACAGAGTTGTTTGATGGATTTTCGTTAGTCATAATTTGCCCTCTCCTCGAGTAGCTGGCGGTGCTGTTCGATTTCACGTTTGAGTTCTTCTTCTGTGGGCAGGTAGAGCATGTATTTTGAGGCAAAGAGCTGCTTGCTGTTATTGAGGGCAGAATACTTCACGATGGTCTCGTTTTTTCTTGAACAGAGGATGAGGCCGATGGTTGGGCTGTCGCTGTCGGTGATGTATTTGTCGTCAAACATGCGGACATAGCTGTCCATCTGGCCGATGTCCTGGTGGGTTAGTTCTCCGATTTTCAGGTCTATAAGGAGGTAGCATTTCAAAATGCAGTTGTAGAATACCAGGTCGATGTAAAAGAAGTCATCTTCGAACTGCAGGCGTTTTTGGCGGCCGACGAAGGCAAAACCTTTGCCTAATTCGAGGAGGAAGGACTGAAGGTTGCTGATAATGGCTTTTTCTATACCTGATTCGTGCAGGCCAGGGGAGTCTGGCAACGCAAGAAAGTCAAGGATATACGGATCTTTGATAGCATCTACCGGAGTTTTCGGGCTGTTGCTTTTTCGGGTTAACTCCATCAGGCCTGCCCTGTCCCTGCTTTTAAGCAGGCGTGTGAAAAGGAAAGTGCTGATCTGCCGCTGCAAGTCCGGGACACTCCAGCCTTCTTTCTCGGCTTCCAGTTCATAAAAAAGTCGTTCGTTCCTGTTTTCTACTTTTGTCAGCGTCCGGTAATGCGACCAGCTTAGCAGTGGGGAAAAGCCCTGCACACCTTCGCTGTTTTCAACGGAACTGCTCAGATTTTCCAATTCATCACAAGGCTTGTGATGAATTTGCCTGGTTCCATCTGAGCTGCCCAATTCATCACAAGGCTTGTGATGAATCTCAGGTACCCGGTCGGCATACGTCTGATAAAATAACCTGAAATAACGCAGGTTTGTAGCGGAAAAGCCTTTTCCATACTTCTCGGTAAGCATGGTAGAGAGATCCTCAAGCACTTTTTTTCCATATTCCGCCCGCTCATCCCCGCTCTGCAGTTCCTGCACGATTTCACGCCCGATCAGCCAGTAGGCTATTATCATCTGGTTATTTACCGCCCTGACAACATTAGCCCTTGCCTGATCAAGAATGGAGGCAACCCGGTCAAATAGGGTGCTATCCTGAGGCTGGACTCTCGCCACTCTACCTTTTCTACCTTTATTCTTCTCTGTTTTCATTTTCCCTCCCTCTGGCCGGCACCGCAGATTCTGGACTGCCTTACTGCCTCCCTCAGCCCTGCGTCTTTTTTAGCTTCACAGCTCCCGTCAACAAGCCTTATATAAGCTCCCTTATATTCGTCGTGGTGCGCATTTTCGACAATAAATGCCGTTGTTGAAACAACTTCTCCCCCTATGCTGTCAAAAGCCCGGGCTCCAAAATGAGCCATTGAAATTATAGTGTTATTATTCAGGATATTCTCTCGGAGTTTCTCAAAGGACGAAAGGAACATCCAGCTCTGCATAGTAATCATGGCTATCATGCCTTTTTCCAGTGCAAGGTCCAGATTACGCTCGATAAACATGGCAAATAAATCGGATTTGCTGGCCGGGTAGTTGTCCTGGGAAAAAGCCTTCAGCCTGTTATTCATCCCCTTGCCACCCATATACGGCGGATTGGCAACGACTACATGGTATTTCGGGCTGAGATAGTCCGCCTGCTTCAAGGCTTTCAGGACTTCATCATGAGTTGCAGACAGGACAATGTTTTCGGAAAATTTTTTTGACTCCAGCAGATGCAAAAGGTCTGATACATCCTTTGCAGCCGGGCGGATAAGAGAACCGAAATTGTCAGCCTCGGCGAACTGGAGCAGAGTGGCTCTCTGGGCGTTGGTGAAAAGCTCACTTCCGACTGAATCTATGTAAGCATTAAGTTCGCCTTGCTCAAAAGCAACATTCTCCAGCATGCAGATATTGGGCTGAACCTGCTTTTTGAAAAAGTGTCGGTCTTTGCCCCTTGCCTTCATGGTCAGTGCAAAGCCTGCAAGTTCCCCTGCACGTTTATCGATCTCGACCCCGAAAAGGTTGTGGGTCAGGATCATTTCCGGAATCTCGGAGGGAGTGTAGCCTTCCTCTTCATAAATCGCATACAGCAGGTCAAAAGCATAAACAAGCATGTGCCCCGAACCGCAGGCAGGGTCGCAGATCTTGAGCTCTTCAGGAGAATTAATTTTCAGAAAATCGGTTTCCTGCTGTTCAGGCTTTATATAATACTCCATCCGGTCAGCAAGGCTGGATTCGGGGCGGTTGAGCATCCACAGGCGGCCCAGGGAGTTTTCCACCAGATAACGGACAATCCAATGAGGAGTGAAAAGCTGGGTAACTGCAGGGATATTTTCCTTGCTGATCTTGATGTTCTTCTTCAGGTCGGCAAAGACTTTGTCCTTCTTTGGGGCAATATAGTCCTGATAGATCCAGCCTATGATTTCAACTTCCTGCCAGTCCTCGTCCGGGATAATTGAATTCAGGTCATGCAGGACAGAGCCTGTATGAAGAAGCTTGTCAGGGAAAAGAAGTTCGGTGTAGTTTTCGATTTCCTCAAAGAGGAAGGGCATTATTTTGTTCAGGTAATTGCAGAGCTTGAGAATCAGGTATTTGTAGAGCTCTTCATCTTTGTTTTCGGCTTTGAAATCGAGGACTGAGTTCCGGTCAAGGTTCAGGAAATCAAGTTTCAGGGCGTTTGTGAGAAGATCGGGTTCGAGTTTATTCGGGTCAGTTGAAGTGAAGACTTTGATCTGGTCCGGAAGGCAGCCGTTCATCTCCATGAACTTGAGGGCCACAAGGCGGTTGAACCAGGTATAGGTCACTTCTTCCATAACCTGGGCGTAGCCTTTTTCCTTTATCTGTTTTACAAGCTGGGAGCGCTGGTTTTTGATTTCGGAGTTAAAGACGCTGCCGTTGATTACAACTGAGTCACCGTGCTCTTCTACAGCGTGGATTTCTTTGGGGAAGATTCCGTAGTTGGCTGCCCGGCTTTCTACTTCTGCGTTTAACTTGTCCCGAACCTTGTTTGAGAATTCGATAACTTTTGATTTGTCCATTTTTCATCCAGCTCCTTTCTTAGACCCTTATGTTCTTTTCCTTAAGAATTTTCAACAGCTTCCCTCTGAGCTGTGTAATGTATTCCTCGATATCTTCCTCGTTTTCCAGCATTTTTCCGGACTTGAAAAATGATATATCGCTGATAATTTTGGTATTTCTCTGAGGAACTGCCGGAGGAACATATTCTGTTTCTGCTTCTTTTTCCCGGTCTACAGGCTTTGTTTCCGGAGTTTCCGGATTATCCGAGGACGTAGTACTTTTCTCAGAGGCTAGTTTCTGCTGCCCATCCCGGATTATCCAGCTCTCTCTCTGCTGCTTTTCCCGGATGGTCTGGCTCTCTTTATCTATCTGCCTGTAAGCCTCTACCCGGAGAGAATTTATCATCGGGAGCTGGCTCTGGGCAAGAGCGCAGTCCTCAGCATCTTCTATGGTCCTTTTGACTACATTGAAGAGCCCAAGCACTGTTTCCCTGAAATCGTCAGAAAACTTTTCGTCTGATAGGTCCTTCCCAAGCTCTTTTGTAACCGTATCAAGGCTTTCTCTGATCTCTTTTTTCTGGCCAGAAAGGGCCTCTTGAATTGAAACTTCTATCTCTTTTTCCAGCACGGGAAGCTGGCGGATCTGGGTATAAGGTTTTTCCAGGCTCAGGATTTCATTGACCTCTTCAATGGCTGCTTTTGTTTCTTCCCCGAGGAACTGGGTATTTCTGCAGTAAGCTTTGTACTTGCGGGCAAGCCTCCGGAATATATCAACCTGGGAACCATCAAAGAAGTTTTTCACAGGCTCTGCATCGGTGTGAAGCTCTTCAAACTCGGCTTTTTTGGAGGCAATGGCTCTGAAAAAGGCTGAGGGATCAGAGTTCTCTGTCAGTTCCTTCAGGAATTTTCTGTAGGCTTCTATCTGGGTTCTGCCCGGGAAGCTCCTTTCTTCCTCATACCTGCCTTCGATTATTTGCAGGCCTGAAAGCTCTTTCTGGAATATTTTCTTTGCCTCTTCGTAAAGCTCGCCCTCTTTTTCTGGCAGACCCAGTTTCTCAAAAAGGTCTTTGAGGACCAGCCTGACAGCTTTCAAGTCTTCTTCCCCGGTCTTTTCCCTGATTTCTATGACCAGTTTGTCAGCTTCATCTCTTCTTGTCAGGTGCTTTGCCGTAGCGTCCGCGGCATTGAACAGGTATTCGGACTGGTAACGAAGCTTGATATCTTCCCTGAGGTAAAGAATTGCCACGAGCCCTGAAATCGTCATATCTTTCCAGCCGTAGGGCTTTTTCGTGAAACGGTCTTTTAAGTCGCTTAACAGGACCCTTCCGCCTCTCCCGTACTTTAGCTGGATGTAGTCAAGCACCTCTTTTAAAGCCAGCCTGTTTATGTCGCTGCCTGTAACCCCGAACTTCTCAAGGTCGTCCGAACGCAGGACTCTGAGCACATCACTCTCGGTTTCGTAATCCTTTGTGGCATATCCGGCTTTGTTGTAGACGTTCTCTATAAGGAGGTCAAGCCCTTCTTTTATGCGCTCTTTCGGGTTGGATTTTACAGGCGTTACTTCCTTGTTATCAACAAATACCCTGGAATCCGAGACTCCTTTCAGGATAAGCTCTGCTGCATTTGCTCTTGCGCTTACGGCATTCTGCTGTTTTGTGGACAGGATGTTCTGGATTTCCACATTGTTCCGGTTTGAAGAATTCTGCTTGAGGTATTTCTCTATTCTCAGGTAGGACCTGATCTGGTCAACTAATTCGTCTTCCGGAAGTACGAAAAGAAGAGTGTCCGCTGAATCGATATTGCTTAAACTGTCGCCGCTCAGGGACTGCTGGTTGCCTTTTTTACTATTATACTGGTCTGAAAGAGGGGTAAGGAACTTGATTGTAAGGTCTGCACCTAAAACAGCCTTTACCCTGTCATCAATCGCTTTGTTAAATTTGTAATCCCTATGGGAAGCCGGGCAGATTCCCTGTTTTTGCTCGTAGAGCATCCCATGGATTTCTTCAAGGATCTGGTGCTCTTCAATATCTATCCCTTTGATCTCTCTATTGATATCTTGCTCCTCATTTGTCAGGAAATAATACTTGTCTTCGGACTTGTTTATCAGGGTCTGGTCTTCAAGTCTTCGCAGGGATTCAATGATTCTCTGTTTCAGTTTTACCTTATCTTCGTCAACCGAGGAGATGGAGAGCACTATCAGGTTATCGAGGTTTGGCTCAATTTCCTTAATATTCCTGATCATAAACAGGATTTCCAGAAGCTCACAGTCTTTTTCATTAAGGAAATCATTTTTCCGGGCGTGAGAGATCGTCTTTGCAATAATCGGGTCAAGGAAACCTGCAATAGTCTCATAAAAAGCATGGAAAGGAATCAGCAGCCCCACATTTCTTTCACCGTAGTTCACCGTCGACTCCTTAAAAGCACCAAGGAGCGACCGTTCTCCTTTTGCCAGGTGCTTCCCGGTAAACCCGGTTTCTCTTATTTTTTCAAAGACCTTCTGTGCAAGATTGAACTGATAGGGGACAAAAGGATATACGTTTACAAAGTCCTCTTCATTCTTGTAGACCTTTATTTCAGCCCGGTTTGAAAACGCAAGCAGGTTCCTGAGTATTGTCTGTTTTTCAGCATAGTATGAAGCAAGGACTTCCCTGTATTCCTCTTTCTTATGCAGGATCCTTTTCTTGATGACCTCGTCCACGTTGGCACTGGTAAGGCCCAGCCGGGTGTTAAACCGTCCCTGGATCTTGGAAAAATCATTGCCTTTTACGTGTTCCTTCGTAACAGTATCAATATCAGCCTGTGAAGTCACTGCAACCCAGGCTTTTCCCTGAAGCCTGGTCCCCAGATCTTCAACAATGGTCTGGAGGTTGAGCATCAGCTCGCTATTTTCTCCGATATACTGTCCTATTTCGTCCACAAGGAAAATTACCTGATGGGCTTTTCCTTTCGATTTGCAGTACTTATTGAGCTTATTTGCAAATTTCTCAACGCTGAAAGTATAGCTGGCCCCATCGCTTTCAAACAGCCTTGAAGCAGCCTCCCTGCTCATCGAGCCGCAGCTTGCAAGGGCTTCTATAATATCGTCCTGCTCAAAACCGTAGGCGACTCTTCTTTCTTCCCAGGGTTCTCCGTTTATACGCTCAAACTCGGTTTTGAAAGGCTCATAAAGTCCTTTTTCCTCAAGCTGTTCTTCAAGGTCTGCGATCCAGAAAACGTCTCCCATATACCCGCGCCTATCATTGAAAGCCCTCATGAAGATGTTTACAATCTGCTCGTCGCCCTTGTTTGCAGTGTTTGCTTTGGAATCAATATTAAAAAGAATAACATCTTTAGTGCCTGTAGTAACGGCTTTTTCGATATTGGCTAAAATCGCGGGGTCTGTTATTTTTTCCCTGAAAAACTCGAGTGCTGTCTTCCCCTGAACTGCTCTATTTTCCAGTAAATATGACAGGATTTTGAGGAAATGTGATTTCCCCGAACCGAAGAACCCTGAGATCCAGACCCCTATTTTATCTGTGGGTTCTTCCAGTGTTGCAGTATAGTTCCTGAAGAAGGTATCAAAATGCTTTAGAGACTCGCCTGTCACCACATACTCATCAAGTTCAGTATAGACGCTTCTTTCGTCTTCCTGATCAACTTTTATTACCCCGTTGATATCCCTTCGGATATCTTTTTCAAATAAATCTTCTATTTTTATTTCTGTGGCAGTCATGTTTAGCACTCTGAGTAGATATCAGTCTGAATAGAATTTCAATGTGAATAGAATTTCAATGTGAATTTAATTCCAATGTTAATTTAATTCCAATGTTAATTTAATTCCAATATGCATTAAAGTTAAGATAATTAAGAGTGTGGCTTGAAAGCTTAAAACTTCCCCTCTAAATAATCCTGAGCAAATTTTTTAAATTACATTGCCTCTGGCATCAAGCGGAAAGCTCTGTAGTAATTCTTGCTTTTAAATTCGCCAAATAAGCTCAGGTCAAGCCCACTGAATTTTCCCGGATAAAACATCACAAGCGGCTTTTTGCCTGTAACAGAATGAAGATTGTTAAGGACGGAATGAGCTCTGGTCATCGGCCATGCATTTCCCACTCCTGTCAGAAAAATCAGGTCGTAATCAACTTTAAGTATCTCGGCAATCTCTTTTTTTGTAGCCTCTTGATTCAGAATTAATCTGATATTCTCAAGCAAGGCATCTGAGCCCTTTTTCTTTTCAAACTGAATTATTTTTTCATCAGTAAGCTTCTGATTCAGGATTTTGAGGCATAAATTGTACAGATTAATCTCAACTATCTTAATCGAGTGTTTGCTCTCAAAGCTTGGGATCATCTTTTCAATTGTATCCCTTACAAGGAGCTCTTTCTCCGGTTCGTAATCAAAAATCCAGTATGGGATCTCGTTTCCCAATCCCTTGCAGTCCAGAAAATCTGTTGTTTTTATCTTTTCTTTAAAGAGTTCCAGACGCTCTTCAAGTTTCATGATCTTAGAATACAGGCACTATGTATAAAGCGGTTATTATTTTCAATCAGTAAATTGTTATTTATTTTTAAGCTCTCTGCATCTAATGGTCTCAATAAATTAATAGTTCAATGCTGAGGCATATATCGGCACATGCACCAACCCTCCCTGCCCTCATGCAACTGATGACTGCATGCCTTGCAGGGAATGGGCTTTTCTCTCAGAGCCTCATCAATTGTGTACACTCTGCCGGAAAGTTTCTGGCATTCAGAACAGGAAGCGTCTCCACCGGTAAAAACAAAAACTCTTTCAATGCCTTTCTGTTGATTAGCCATCAATTCTATCTTTGCTGACATCTGAAGAGGCTTGGTAACTATACCTGAATAACTATAAGTAATTCCATTCAAAACCCCTTCCAAAAAGTTCTATATGTGTGAATTGCAAACTCTACTTATGGATAAAAAAGTATGTGTTGGTGTAGATGGATGCAGAGCAGGTTGGTTTGCAATTGCACTAACAGAAGCGGGGGATTTTGATACTTTTGTGTTTTCAGAAATATCTGATCTTTGGAACTATTTCTGTGGCGGCCATATCGATGTTCACATATGTTTGGACATTCCTATCGGTTTAATCGATCGTTCTTCTAGTTACAAAAGAAGACCTTGCGACGCCGAAGCTCGAAAGTTACTCGCTCCAAAAAGGCATCCCAGTGTTTTTACCCCTCCCTGTAGAGAAGCCCTACATGCCGAAAGCTATGAAAGCGCCTGCGACATCAATGAAGAAGTTACCGGCATTCGCCTTACAAAACAGTCATGGGGAATAGTTCCAAAAATTAGAGAGGTGGATGATTTTCTCGTATCCACTCATTCCGCGCAAGAGAATATAAAGGAAATTCATCCTGAAATCTGCTTCTGGGCTTTTGCTGGAAAGCCAATGGAATATTCAAAAAAGAAAAATGAGGGATTCATAGAAAGAAAAAAGATACTGCAAGAAATCTGCAATTTGACAGATAGGATCGTGCAAAATTCTCTTGACAAATATAATAGAAAAGATGTAGCGAGAGATGACATACTTGATGCTCTTGTTGCCTCTTTAACAGCAAAATTGTCCTTTGAAAAAGGTTTAAAATCTGCCCCACAAAATCCTGGACGAGATTCTAGGGATCTGCCCATGCAGATGGTTTATACAACGGTTTGCTGTAGGCTTCAAAATGCGGAAACCGAAACCATGAAAATCAAGCCGAACCTTCAAATCATAAGAAAATATATAAAAAAGATTTAGTGCGAGGGGTGGGATTCGAACCCACGAAATCCTTCGATACCGGATCTTAAGTCCGGCGCCTTTGACCTAGCTGGGCAACCCTCGCAAATTGAAGAGTAACTTTTTATTTTTGCCTGTCCTACCTTTAAATAGCCTTTTTGCTTTTAGCTCTTTTCCTCGGATTTGTTCAGTCCTGTAAATAGTTTATTAAGTTTGATGCATCTGGACTGGCTGAACAACCTTTGCGCTTGAATAAAAGCAGGCTGGTTTTGAGCCGCAAAAATTTCCTTATGCGAACATGCACTAAATAAAGTTAAATTATTTAAAGTTTATTCTCTACTTCATGGAGATTACATTTCTTGGTACTGGAGTTGCGATCCCTGAAAAGGGTCGGGTACAGTCCGGCATACTTGTCAGGCTTGAGGACAAACCTCTGCTTATTGACTGTGGAAGCGGCGTTTTAAGCAGATTTCCCGATGCAGGAGTCCCACATACAGAAGTAGATACCGTATTTCTCTCACACCTTCACCTTGACCATGTAGCTGATTTGCTCCCCCTCATTAAAGCAAATTGGCTCAGAGGAAAAACCGAAATGCGAGTATACGGACCTGACGGGACCGAGGACTGGTTCTCGAAGGTGCTTGGGGCATATGAGTATATTCTGGATGGAGTGGACGTGGATGTTGTAGAGATCTCTCCCGGAAAGGAGTTTACGCCTGAGGGTTTTGACTGCGAGATAACCTGCGCAACTGCTTCCCACAGTGTTCCGACTCTGGCATACCGCGTGACTGCAGAAGACGGAGAATTTGTTTACTCAGGGGATACCGAACCCTGCCGGAATATAATGGACCTGGCAGTTGAAGCCGACCTCCTGATACACGAATGCTCCTTCCCTCCCGGCACAAAAGTAACAAACCACACAACTCCGAGCACGCTGGCTGAAATGCTTGAAGACTACAACAAAGAGATCGGAAGTATCTGCCTCACACACTTCTATCCCGAAATGAAAGGGCATGGAAAAGAAGCAATACACCGCCTCAAGGACTATGTTGATGGAGAGGTGATCCTTGCAGAAGACCTGATGAAACTTGAAATATAAAGGAATTTAAATTGTAATAATTAGAGCTATGAAAATTATAACTATGAAAATTTGAAATATGAAAATTATAACTATGAAAATTTGAAATAAATATTTGAAATCTGATTATAATCATAAATTTTGTGGAATCCGGAGAAATACAGAGATTTTAACTCTCCGGTTTTCCCACCTGTTTCAAGAATTTGAGGCTTAATTCGGGATTTAAGTTACCTGGATTTGCCTTATCTGGATTTTACTTACTGGAATTTACCTTATTGGAATTTACCTTATTGAAATTTACCTTATTGGAATTTACCTTATTGGAATTTACCTTATTGGAATTTTGTTTGTGAAAAGCTCTGAAAGACCAGAATTACATTTTACCCCCGGTGATTATCATGGCAAGAATACTTTCCGAACTTGATATTGGCATTCTGAAAACCGTTGCCCCGGAATGTGAGGCTCTCCTCTGTTCCGGCTCAGGAGTACATTATCGTTCCATTCTCCCACCTCTGGCAAACCACTACTCAAAAGATGCAGCTGATTTTCTAAGGAGGATCAAGCTGCTGTCCATGTCTGACCTTGAATACCTTGTCAGGCTCATTTTATCCGGAGAAGAAAGCCTGGGCTGCGTGCCTTTTAATTACATTATCCTCTTTGTGGAAAATGTATCAGAAAGGCTGGGTGAAGAGGTTGCATCTCAGGTCAGAAAATCATATGACGATTCCGAATGTCCTGCCTGAAAAAGACTGATTGAAAAGATGATAAAGAAGACGGATCAGGAATTAACTGAAAAAGACTCTGGTACTCTGGTCTGAGGCTTTCAGACAGGTACCATTTACGTGCTCTATGCAGTTATCAGGCAGCTTTTGAATAGTAAATAGTAGTAAATAGTACATCGGTTTATCCGGGATTAAACAATAAAATACGGATAAGCCTTCTTATGCTCTTCCGTATTTATCTTCGAGCCTTTCGATATCGTCTTCTCCAAGGTAATCTCCCTGCGCAATCTCAATGAATATCAGGTTCTGACTGCCTGTGTTTCTAACGCGGTGTACGTCGTTTACCGGCAGGTCGACCGAGTTTCCGGCAAGAACCCTGATCTGGTCACCGTTTTTAGTTACAAGCCCTTCGCCGCTGATTACATGCCAGTGCTCACTTTTATGGGAATGGCGCTGAAGTGAGATCTCTTCCTGGGGCAGGACCGTAAGGCGTTTGACCTTATACCCCGGTTTCTCTGTAAGCACCTCATAGAAGCCCCAGGGCCTTTTTGCCTCACGTTTGCACTTTTCCAGAATTGTCTCATATACCCTGATATAGTCCTCTACCATCCGGTCAACAGAGAAGCGTTTTTCCACGCTTTCCCGGCATTTCCTGCGTGATATGGAGTTAACCTTTTGAACAGCCTCTACGGCTTCGTCTGCATTGTTTACGAGGAACCCGGTCTCCCCGTCCAGGATCAGTTCAGGCATCGCCCCTCTGTTTATTGCAATTACGGGCGTCCCGCAGGTAAGGGCTTCGACAACACCGAGCCCGAAAGCCTCCTCATAATTGATCATGTGCAGGAGAGCACGGGCATTTGAGAGCAGCTCTTTTTTGCGTTCCTGGGATACATGCCCCTCGTAAATTATCTGCTCGTTGTCTATATGGGGCTCAACTTCATTCTTGAAATATTCAGAGTCTGCAATAAAGCCAGCCATTCTCAATTTCATTCCGGCCTTTTTTGCAACCTGTATTGCTTCTTTTGCGCCTTTATCCCTGTGAATACGCGATATAAAAAGAAGATAGTCCTCCGGATTGGCATTAAAAGGAAAACTCTCGATATCTATTCCGTGCCGGACCGTTGCTATATAGTCCAGTTCATTGCACCTGTAGGCATCACTTATGGATACATAAAAAGTGCTGTCGTTATATTTTTTATAGACCGGCAGAATTTTCCGTGAAGAAAAGCCGTGGATAGTTGTTACAACAGGCGTGTCTACAAGCCCACTGTAACTAAGAGGCAGGTAATCAAAATGGTTATGAATTATATCAAATTCATTTGCCCTTTCAAAAACCTCTGATATATGAAGGCTCTCGTATACTTTTATAATCATATCTTTATCTTCTTCGTACGGCCTCGGGCACACCGAATGAAGTTTGCCTGCTGTGTGCGAGTCAGCTGTTGCAAACAGCGTAACGTCAATACCCCGTTTTACCAGTCCCTCAGTTAATAAGGATACCATTGCCTCCCACGGGCCGTACTTTTTAGGCGGCGTGCTCCAGGCAATCGGAGATAACATAGCAATTCTAATAAAAGTCCCCCCAGTACTTTAGATATTTAATTCAGATATTTAAGCCCCTTTTCTCCATTTTATTCTTGAATGATATGCCTGTGCCCTTCAAAAGCCCTGCAAAACTCTGCAGGGCACTGCTCTTCGGGGCACTCATGAATATACTCAAGGACGTCACTGAGTTTTGCGCTTGCCATGGATACAGAAGTATCCGCACTTCCATAATAAATACGGATTTGATCGTCATTTAAAACCCACCCACAGGGAAAAACAACATCATTTACATCTCCACTGCGCTCATAGAGTTCACGGGGTCCGAAAACCCATCCTTCTGACCTGTGAAGGACTTTTCTCGGGTCTTCAAGGTCAAGAAGAGCCAGCCCAAGCCGGTAACTTGTTTTTGACGTTGTTGGGCGGACTCCGTGGTACATAATTAACCAGCCGTCGTATGTACGAATTGGCTGTGGAGATAAACCTATCTTACGGGCATCCCACCACCCTCCTTCCCTGGCATACAGAAGGACCTGATGATCCCCCCAGTATCTCATATCCGGGGAAAAGGAAATCCAGATATTTGCCTTTGCGCCGCTCATTGAAGAGACCGGCCTGTGTAACATTGCCCACCTGCCGTTAAACCTTACAGGAAACATGGCAGAATCTTTATTTTCAGGAGGCAGGGTAGCTCCTATCCGCTCAAAATTGCGGAAATCCTCTGTAAAGGCAAGTGATGTTAAGGGGCCGGAATCCGAAAAAGCAGTATATGCTACAGCCCATTTTCCCATCTCATCAATATAAGTTATACGCGGGTCTTCAATGCCGTATATCTCTTCAGGGTAGTTTATAGCGTCCGGAGTAAAGGTTGGCTCAGCATCAATTTCCCAGCCATCTATCCCGTTATTACTCCTGGCTACAGTAAAGTGAGAAAAGCCCCTGTGGTCTTCAACACGCACCAGTAATAGAGTTTTACCATCAACTATAGCGGCTGCAGGGTTAAACACCGAATTTGCCTGGTAAGGCCAGTCTTCAACAGTGAGGATGGGATTTTTTTTATGCCTTACAAACAGTTCTCCGCGGTCCTTCCAGATCATGCTGTCACTTCTCACTCTACCTTATTTGCTGATAACAGGCTCTTTTTTTTCGGCAGGACTTCTTCACTTACGGTGGGCTGGGATAGAGCACTGTAAGCTTCACCTGCGTGTTTATTTAAGGAACTTAAAGCCATGAGGAAGCAGATTACGGATTCTGCGCCCTGGTTGCAGTTCATCCCGTCGCAGTTGAGCCCGTCGCAGATCGCACCTGTCGAATAGTCATACATAGGAGTTCGAAGGCGGTTTCTGCCCAGGAAATATTCAAAAGAGTATCTTGCAAGCTCCAGGTATTTTCTCTCACGGACAGTTTCATAAGCCGAAATATAAGCCTGAGTCAGGTAGCCTGCTTCGATGGGCTGCTGGTCAAAAATCGGTTTTTCTCCATCACAGGAATACCAGCCCTGATTTCCAACAATATCGAAAAAGTCGCCTTTCCACTGGACCTCAGTAAGGAAGTCCAGGGTGGCAAGCCCAACTCTTCTGTAAGTTCGGTCTTTGGTATAGTTATACGCCAGTATAAGGGCTTCACTCAGTTTTGCATTGCTGTAGGTAACTGTGGGTTCAAACCAGTTCCAGTCTTCTTTCCCGTTAGCTTCATACAGGTCGACCAGAGAGTCTGCGTGGCTGGTAAATATGGATTCAACGGTATTTTTGTCTATAAGGGAGTCTACGGCCCTTACAGCATCCCTGCGGGAGTTAAATATGGATTCAAAAGAGTCCGCATCCACGCCTGCCCTGAGCATTTCATACAGCCCGCACATTGTGTAGGCTTTTGCCCTCGGATAACCCAGTTTTTCCATCTGCATTTTAGATTTACTTACAAGCGTGTGTGCTAGCGTACGTGTGTTTTTTGACAGGTAAGGGCAGCTTATCACATGCCCAAGCCCGTAGATCGCGCGTCCGAGAGTGTCTTCACTGCCTTCTTCGTCCAGAAACTCTCTTCTATAGCTCATAAAGTTATGGAAGTGCCCTGTACCGGTCTGGGCATGTTCAAGAAAGCTCATGTATGTGGTAATCAACTTCCGGAGTTCCTCGGCTTTTTCCTGGCTATCGGTAAGCTGTGTCAGTGCAACGAGTCCTCTGCCCACATCATCGGTACTGTATCCGTAATGGCGGGCCGGCACACCCAGATTGGTATGCTGGATAATGCCCACGTCATCAGTCAGCAGTTTGAGGTGGTCGAGTTTTATTTCCGGAAGCTGATCTGGAAGGAAATTAAATCTGTTTTGTACTTTTGGATAGGGATTGTAGTGCTTTAAAACCCTGGAAAAAACAGTATTGTATTCTTTACCTATGTTTTTCCAGGTCATTTTCCTGCCAAAACCGTATGCCTTTATGCGCATATTCTCACACTCGTCCGGATTTTCTATTAAGTATAAAAGCGAGTTTTTAAAGCCGGCAGTGTCTCCGAAATCTACGAGCAGCCCGCGATTATCGGACAGCATTTCCTGGGCGTACCAGTAAGGAGTGGATACTATTGCTTTTCCCATACCTATGGCATAGGTCAGAGCGCCGCTTACTATTTGTTCTCTGGAAAGATATGGAGATGCGTAAATGTCACTGGCAAGGATATAATTGCAGAGCTCTTCTTTCTCGACAAATTTATCGTGAAACATTACGTTATTCTCAAGCCCGAGTTCGGAAACCCGGTTCATAAGATACTTTCGATATGTCTCTCCATAATGTTTTTTGATCACTGGATGGGTGGCACCCAGAATAAGGTAAACAAGGTCAGGATACCGGCTTACAACATCCGGGAGAGCTTCGAGCATATTTTCGATGCCTTTATTCTGGCTCAGCAGGCCAAAGGTAAGGATAAGGGGAGCCCCCTTCAGATTTAGCATCTGTTTATACTTGCTGCAATTGTTAAACGGATAGTCAGGTAAGCCGTGAAAAATGATCTCGATTTTTTCATCCGGTACCTTATAAACATCTTTTAACATCTCGACTGCAGTCTGGCTCATCACAACCAGCTTTTCCGAATATCTTATGAGTTTTTCTGTGGATATACGGTATTCCGGTTCCGGTTCCCGGATAATTGTATGCATTGTAGTAATCACAGGTTTGTTTATTCCTGAAAGAAGAGCGAAAATGTAATCGCCTGCGTTTCCCCAAAAAAGGCCGAATTCGTGTTGAAGACATACGATATCTGCATCGGACCGATTTATAAAATCTGCAGCTCGGTAGTAATCTTCGAGTTTGTCCCTCTCTATTTGAAAAACGACCTCTTCAGGATAATTGTAGGTTTCGGAAGGGTCATTAAGGGCAATGACCTCACAATGTATGTCGTCATGCACCCTGGATACTGAATTCAAAAGATCAAAAGTAAATGTAGCAATCCCACATTCTTTCGGAACATAAGTTCCTATAAACAAAACTTTCAATTGCTTATTCAACTATTTTCCCCCTAACTTATAGTAATCAGGGTTGTACTCCCGCTAACAGAAAAAGCACTTAAGTAAGCATAAATTCCCACTAACAGAACTTTAAGCACTTAATTAAGCATGCTCCCCACTCAGTAACGCTTAATTAAGTCGTACTCCCCAGTTTTTCAATTATACTTCATTTCTCTGCTGTGTTTTCAGATCAATACATATCAGCTTCTATATCGATGTGAACAGCTTCTGTATCGATGTGAAGACTATATGTCCACAAAGTTATTGCCGTATCGGACTAAACATATATTATATATATATTTTTATCGCAAAATCCGCAACTTGTTGAAAAATATATAGTTATTAATAGAAAACACGTCGTTTTGTTTCGAGAATCCTGATTATCAACTGCTCAATTTACTGATAAAGAGCGATAAATTTATGGCCCCCGCCCGCTCACATACTTTGTAAAAATTTAGCTAAATAAGTAACAAAATATTGATTAGATATAATAATTGTATTCAATGATATTTAATATTATTTATAAATATAATTAAACTAGTTAACTGAAAAAAACAATACAACTTTTGTAATATATTATATTTATAAATGGCCCGATAAATATCTTTTAAACAAAAAATCATGGGAAAAATAAGGTCGCATAGCAATCTTAAACTATATTTCTGTTTTCTGCTGCTACTGTATACAGTATGATTATTTTTTCTGGTTTTCAACTTATGGATTTTGAATGTGAATCACTTTTAACCATGTCGATTTTTACCTTAATTGATCCCACCGTGATATTTTTCGCAAAATAATAAAATAAAAGCTATTATAATGTATAAAATTCTGCAGTGAGATCTGTATTTTGTTCTGGAGAATTAATCCAAAGTAGATCCGGGCGCAACCGTAAATATGAAAACCAGGCATTTCAGAGTAAATAATTGATAATATGTGACCTGCTGAAAGCGCGGTAAAAACGAAACCGGAAAATAAAGCTTTTTAAGCATCTTCTAAGTTATACGAATGAATTCAAAATTGTTAGAGCATAATCTACAAAAAATCCTTTTTTCATAAAATTCCAGGGCATTTTAAAAAATAATTCCTCTCTATGATTCGAAGTCAAATATCCCAATAGATAATGATTTTTGTTTTATCCTGCTTTCACATTATCTCTTTTCTCAAACAGCCTAAAATATTTTAACATGTATCGCGAATATTTTTATAATATAACATGTAAAGTACAATATAACATATCAAATTAATTTTGTATAATGAATTAAATTTATTTGTACTGTTTGGTACCGGGGGAATCTATTCAAGCGAGGGATAAAATCCTAAAAATGGAAGCTCATGTGCTATCTTCACTGTTCATTAACCCGATGAGATAGCCTTTGATCCTGATACATTTCAAGGATTATTTCTGGAATCTCAAAACTGTGATAGTGGATACTGTCTGCCAGATCCTACCTTATATCCCTCATACGTGAAAAGTACAATCATAATGGGCACCGAGCCAGAATTCAAATTATTAACAAATTTGGAATCAAACAGAATAAATTGAAATCATACAGAATTAATTGGAATCAAACAGAATAAATTGGAATCATACAGAATAAATTTTTATTTTAATTAAATTAAAATTTTATTAAATAGTATTACAGGTGATAGCTCTGTTGAATCAAAAATTAGTAATACTCTTTATGACAAGCTGCCTTGTCCTGTCAGGCATTCCTGCAGCTTTATGCATGAGTTCGGCACCAGTTGTTTATGTTGCAGGAGACGGCAGCGGAGACTTCAATTGTGATGGAAAAGACGACCATATCCAGATAAATCAGGCTCTCAAGTTCGTGGCAGAAAACTCTGCATATACAACTGTTCATCTCAAGGGACCCTTTACCTACGTTATTGACGAGACCCTCCTGATAGGCAGCAATACTATCCTTGAGGGCGATTCCAGTGCAAAAATAAAGCTTGTCAGCAATGCTAACTGGGCAGCCTGGAAACCAATGATTAAAGAAAGAAGTACAGGCAGCAGCGGCATTACCATTCGCGGGTTTACAATCGACGGAAACCGGGAAGGGAATACGAATGTGGTTAGTGGAAAAGGGTATTATAACCTTATCCATCTCAGCAGCTGTCAGAACATAAATGTGTATAATATGTATCTGACCAATAACCACGGGGACGGTTTGAAAACCGATAAATGCACCAGTGTAAAACTCTATAATAACAAAATATACCTGCTCGGGCACGACGGCCTCTATGCCAGCAGCTGTTCAAATGTGGAAGCCTACAATAACATAATAACCTGCAGGACAAACAGCGGCCTCAGGCTTTATAATACAAACAAAGCCAGCTTCCACGATAATGTTATTACATCGGAAGGTTCCGGTGGGGCAGGAATTGAAATCCAGAAGTATAACACTCCCTCAATGGACGATATTGAGGTCTACAACAACGTAATATACAAAACTGCTCTTGCAGGGATCTGGATTTTCGGATCAGGGTCTTATTCCGCTTCAACGGCAAACGTTCACATCCACCATAACCAGATATACGATACCGGAACTAAAACCAGCAACAGTATAATCGGAGGAATCTTATCCAACGGGTTCGGTGGACTCATTGAAAATAACGTGATCGATGGGACCTACGGAGCTGGCGTTGTCCAGAAAACTGTGTATTCTCCAGCCCCGTCCGGGTCAGGTTTTGTTCTTACAATAAGAAACAACATAATTACAAACTCCAGATCTTCTTCAGCCGGAGGAAGCGGGTATGCTGTGAACAACGAACTTAAAGGTACGCACTCTTTTGCCCTGCAGAACAACTGTTTCTACGGAAATGCAGGTGGAGAATACAAAAATGTTCAGGCCTCATCTTCAGATATAAAGGCAGACCCGCAGTATGCTGACAGAAACAGCCGCGACTACCATTTGAAATCAAAAGCAGGAAGATGGGACGGAAACGGCTGGATAACTGACAGCACGAGTTCCTCCTGCATCGACACAGGATACAGCTCTTCGGACTATTCTGCAGAACCGCAGGACAACGGAGGCAGGATTAACATAGGGGCATTCGGGAACACAAAGTATGCTTCAAAATCAGGAACATCTACAGTAGATAATAATCAGGCTCCTGTGATAAATTCCATCCCGGATGTTAGTGTTGAAGCTGGAAAAAGCCTTACCTTTACAGTAAGCGCTTCGGATGCAGACGGAGACAGTCTCGCATACTCTGCTTCAGGTACTCCCTCAGGTGCGACTTTTGACAGCAAGTCAGGGTTTTTCAGCTGGACCCCGGCTGCCGGGCAGGAAGGGACGTACAGCGTAACCTTTGAGGTAAGCGATGGAAAACTAAAGGATTCGGCTACAGCAGCTATAAGCGTTGTCGCTCAGGAAAACTCCTCGCCCGCAGCAGAAGAGGTCTACGATAACCGCCTGCGGGAAGCTTCTCCTAACACAGTCTACCAGGGCTCATCCTTTATTGACGTCGGGGGAATGAATAGTTTCAGGTACAGGGATGTAATGCGGTTTGACCTGAGCGAGTACGCCGATTCAGGGGAAGTTGGTAATGCAATCCTTTCTCTCTACTGGTATTATCCTTCAGGGACCTTAAGACCCGAGGATACCGTGATCGAGGTTTACAGACCTGCTGCTTCATGGAATCCTGATTATGTGAGCTGGAGTAAAAAAGACAAAGGTGTTGCATGGAATAATGCCGGAGGAGACTGGTACGATAAAAACGGCGTCTTGCAGGGCAGTACTCCATACGCTACGATAACCCTTAAAGCCAGTGAACTTCCGGATAGCACATACCACGAGCTTGATGTAACCGGCCTGGTAAAAGAGTACGCCAGCGGCAAATATGAAAATACTGGATTTCTGATCAAAGCCCGTACGGAAAACAACAATTACATAGCTTTTTACAGCACCGAAGCCGGAAACGAGAACCGGAAACCCAGGCTCACCGTAACCGAACAGGCAGCTGTAAACCCGGTTATTGATGTGACTGTGACCGGGGCAAAGGACAACCGCCTGCGTGAAGCCTCCTCTAACACAGTCTACCAGAGTTCGTCCTTTATTGACATCGGCGGAATTGGTGGAGTTGGAAGGTACAGGGATGTAATGCGGTTTGACCTGAGCGAATATGAAGCTTCCGGGGAAGTTATTAACGCAGCCCTTTCTCTCTACTGGTATTATCCTTCAAGAACCTCAAGACCTGAGGATACTGTGATCGAGGTTTACAGACCTGCTGCTTCATGGAATCCTGATTATGTGAGCTGGAACAAAAAAGACAACGGTGTTGCATGGAATAATGCAGGAGGAGACTGGTACGATAAAAATGGTGTCTTGCAGGGCAGTACTCCATACGCTACGATAACCCTTAAAGCCAGTGAACTTCCGGATAGCACATACCACGAGATTGATGTAACTGACCTGGTAAATGAATATGCCAGTGGCAAATACGAAAATACGGGATTCCTGATCAAAGCCCGCACGGAAAACAATAATTACATAGCTTTCTACAGCACCGAAGCAGGAAGTGAGACTCAGCGCCCTAAACTGAACCTGCAATTGAAACCGTAATCAATTAGCAAATTTAGTTTCAGGAAAGGTATTTCTACAGGATGCAGGCGAGCATAAAAACGTCAACTGCTTAACCTTCATCCCTGTATCTTTTTTCGATAACTTTTTTAGAAAACGGGCCTTCTGAAAAACAGGCCTTCTGAAAAACAGGCCTTCTGAAAAACAGGCTTTCTCATTTTTTCAGAGCATGATATGTTCTGGTTTTAATTTTTAAAACTAATTTAAAACTGAATAAATAATTTATACATCCTGTCTTTATACCTTCTGCATGACCCATTCTCTATTGAGCCCTCTGGAAATGCCTTCAATAGATGGCATCAGAATTCCCCTGAACTTATATGTCGTGCTTAAGGAACCAGCACTTCTTGCCGGTATGTCTTATCCCGGAATGCGTACCCCCTGGAAAAATATTGGGGATGCTGGCTTCTCAGGTGTGGTCTGCCTCTGCGATTCAAAGGTTTCCTATAACCCCTATCCTCTTGAAGTACTGTTTTCTGCAGAGTTGGAAGATCTGCACCACGGTTTTTCGCCAATTAACCCTCAAATGCAGGAGGAACTTGTAAGAGACGCAACTGAAGTAATAAGGCGAGAAGTGGATGCAGGGAAGGGAATTGTTGTTCACTGTATGGGCGGGATAGGCAGGACTGGCACTGTTCTTGGATGTGTACTCCGGGACCTTGGTTTTCATGCTGATGATGTAATAAGTTACCTGGACAAAATAAACAGAATAAGGGGTGTAAGGGGGTGGCCGGAGGTAAAATGGCAGGAGGAAATGGTACGAAAGTACTGATTTATTCTGTGAAAATTGACGCTCAGTTGATTAATCCTTTAACCCTTTTACATCCACTTTCTTTGTATAATTCTTGATAATGTATCTATATTCTCTTTGGCTCTTCGCTGTTTTGAGTGGGTAACTTAAATTCATCTCCTAAATGCCGGAAGAACATCTACAAAATTCAGAGGCATTTGCCTTTAAAAATCACATTCAAGCTCAATGTTTCTCTTTTTGGCTTGGCGACTTTATAACTACGCAAATATTTCTAACCCATAGGAAACAGCGAAGAGCCTTCTCTTTTATTTCTTTTTTTCAGCTTCATTTTTACCCTTGTCCTTCACTACTGAAAATCATCTCCTGAGGAAAAAATTTAAGAACTAAGTCTTCGTATAAGAACTGTACAAAGATAATTTAAATGATGGCGATAGCTATGGTAACAAGTCAGGAAAGACAGAGGTCAAATCTATCTCGAATGAAAGAAATAATGGAAAAAATTGAAAACACAACAAACGACTCTGAGCTAATAGCCGAATTAAAGGAACTTTTAAGAAAACAATATCCTCTGTCCCTAAAATGGCATATGATTATATTTAGAAGTGAAATTGATAGAAGCTTAAGGTATTTAGAAGAAATAAGAAAAGAAGAAGCTAAGGTAACAGGTGGGAAGCACAAGCAAAGAAAGGAGCCAAAAGGAGGATTAAAGCAAGTTTACTATAAACCCTCAGAGATACCGGACACATTTAAACTTGATTACTGCATAGAATATGATGCTGAAACAAACCAGTATAAATGGTTAAAGTGCAGCACTCCCCGAAATACAAGAGCAAAAGTGTTTACAATTCCGATATCTATGATTGGAGAGTACAAACTTCAATGGAGTGAAGAGATGAAACAGAAATGGGGAGAAGACAGCATCGGACAAAGAGAATTAGTGGAAAGGGCTATTAATAATTGAAAAACAAACCAGATCAGATATATCAAAGACCCTACCCCCCACCTTTATGTGTGCAGTAGAAGCACTTGCAGATATACTCAGGAAAAGTGTCATTTTGAAACAAGTAGAAAGCTTCTTTGAATATATTGGTCAATAGGATTCAGAATTGAATCAGTTATTAACTCAAAAATTCCACATTCTATAAGACGATGAGTATATATCTAGAAGAGGATTAAAACTGGAGATTAGGTGCTAAATGTGGAATCGATGTTCTGTAAGGTCTAATCTCCAGCAAAGTCTTAAGGGTCATACATTACCAAGGGGTATACCTTATCCGATGTAGATTCAGGCAGTAATTTCCTTACTCATGATATAAGCAACCATTTCGGAGTTTAACTTGCTCTCCCTTGAAACTCTTTTCTCAATCTCTTCAGCGGATTTACCTTCTATTTTCATGTCTTTAATCTTTTCAATTATTGAGGATGAAATGCTGTAGTATTCATTAATATCTTTCCTGTGTCCCCAGACATCCCCTTCAATAAGCTGGACTCTCTGCATCTGAAGGAACATTTCTATGGACTTTGAAACCGTGCGCCTGTAAGATTTAGGCAACTGAATAACTTCAATCTTCGGGCAGGTCTCAACCAATCCAAAGATGTCTTTGTTAGAAGGCCTGAAAGCCAGGTGGACGATACGTTCATTAGGATTGAGTGTAAAGATTTCTTCTCTTGAGCTAACTACTCTGATTCTCATGTTTTTCCCCCACTGTAGGTTGTTTTATGTTTTTTATTGTTTTATGTTTTTTATTGTTTTATGTTTTTACTACAGTAAGAACTACATATACTTATTATAAATAGTTATCTCATTGCACTAACATTATTTTGATAGTATATTAGTTGAGTACTTCTATTAAGTCCTTGGAAAATAACCTAAAAAAGCCTAAAATGGAATAAAATCACTTTATACAGATGGTGGTCTTATCTTTACTTTGATTTTTGTCATTTTTCTTATTATAATTTTTTTTTAGAACTATTTGAATTATTATTATCATTAACACCGAGAATTCCTATGCTTTTCAACTTGAAATTTTGAAAATTTTACGACGGACATGGAAGCCACCCATGTGAACAGTATTCGTGTCTCGTATCCCTGGATATGGCATATAAAAAAAGAATTGAAAGGCTGATCAAGATCACAGGAAATACTTAAGGAGAGCCATATTCAAAAATCCCTGCAGTAAACATTACACAAATCCCCGCGGAAAACATTATACAAATTTTTGTAGTAAACATTAAAGAGAGTTCTATACCTGTTTTCTCCTGGTGCGGGTTTAATCTTCAAATTCCAGTTCATACTCTTCCTGCAGTTCTCTATCAAACAGTTCCTCTTCAACCTTTAACGTATTAACTGCAACTCCAGTTTTTCCTTCAGGTATGCCAAGTTTAATAAGAGTAAACTGCTTCATTTTTTCAATTCGGGTATCTTCTAGGTTTAATTCTGCAGACCTGTTAAATGCTGAAAGTGCTTTATCGTATTCTTCTATGTTGTAATGGAGGACACCCTTGTAATACCAGGTTCTTGAATTATGCCAATTAATTTTGAGTGCATCTTCAATAGCTATAAACGCTTCATCGTGTTTACCCAATCTTGAAAGCATAAACGCCTTTTTTGCAAGAGCTTTCTGGTCATAGGGATCAAGTTCCAGGACGCTGTTAAAGTGCCTTAATGCTTCATCATACATTCCGTTTTTAGAGTAAATGTAGCCTCTTGTAAAAAGAGAATCTGAGTCGTCAGGGACAATTTCCAAAGCCCGGTCAACAGCTTTTAAGGCTTCTTCTGATCTGTGCATTTTAGTAAGGATTGCTCCTTTCTTTGACCAGAGGACTGAATTGAATGGATTTAGCTGTATTAGCCCGTTATACAGGCTGAGCGCGTCTTCATATTTTCTCGTCATTATAAGGATGAAACCTTTATTTGACAGCGCTTTTTCATTATCTGGCTGGATGTTTATTATCTTATCATAGGCTTTTAAAGCCTCTTCAAACCTATTTAGCTTGGAGAGGGCATATCCTTTTCTCAGGAGTATCTCAGGCTTTTTTGGTGTAAGCTGGTACGCTTTTTCAAGGTACTCAAGCCCTTCTTCATATTTATGGAACTTTAAAAGTGCCTTTCCTTTCAAAAAGAGGAGTTCACTATTCTTTGGATCCAGATCAAGTGCAAGGCCTAAAAGCTCTAAAGCCTCCTGAAATCTCTGGAGTTTCAGGAGGCTGGAAGCTTTAAGGGAAAGAGCACCCACATGGTCCGGTTCAATTTCAAGTGTTTTATTTGCGAGTCCTAATGCCTCTTTATACCTTCCGAGCTGATAGAGCACAAAACTTTTTTTGCATGTGGCTTTCACGTATTCGGGATTAAAATCACAGAGCTCACTAAAAGAAGATAACTGTCTTTTTGATGGAAGGGAATTTATAAAATTAGGAGTAATACTGATTACTTCATCAAGTGCATAAAGTGCCTCTTCATATCTTTTGTGTCCTATGAGGAACTCAACTTTAGAACGCCAGCTTTCCGTATTGCCAGGTTCTGTTTCAATCAATTCATTAAGGGCCCTTTCCTCTTCAAGGATTTCTTTTTGCTTTTTCGTCCAGGCTTCAAGGAGGGGTCTTGAGTCCGGATGTTCTGAATCAATTGAGAGCACATACTTTATCTGCTCTATTGCTTTCCCGAAATCTCCGGAGTCTGCATATCTCTCAGCTAGCTTTTGCATCTCATTCACTACAGGGTATGCAGAGATCTGGACAGCTATATCTCCCTGCGAGCCTTTTGTGGGCTGAAATATTACCTGGATTTGGGCTCCCCAGTATACATTATTTAAATCAACGTCAGATATCGAACTGTCGATTATTGCACTGACATGGAAAAAATAGGTTTTCCCGTCCTGGCCGATTATAAACCCGTAACCCTGCGGTGCAAGATACTTGAAAATCTGGCCCTGCTTTCGGGGAATTTTACTGCAGAATTCTTCCCTTGCTCGTCCTACTTCATTGTCAGGCTCATTTCCATTGAAAGAATCTATTTCATCGGGGGATGGTTTTAGTTTATTGGAAATAATGGGACAGTTATTGGGGGTAATCGAAGTATTAGAGGAGTTAATAGAAGAGTTATTAGTCGAAGTATTGGAGGGGTTAATAGAAGAGTTATTGGGGTTAATAATAGGTGGGGAATTAATAGGGGGAGAATACTTAATAGAAGAAGAGCTTTCCACGCGGGAGCCTCTATATTCTTTCAAAAGGCCCGTGAGTTTTCCATAGCCTATAAGCCTTTCATATTCCTTACATGTTTGTTTGGAATAGTTTTTAAAGGCCGATTCGAGCAGGGACGTTACCTTTTCCAGGTCAAGTGTTTTGTGTTCCGGGTCCTTTTCTTGCAAGGCCGTTATAAGAGGTTCTGCAGCTTTGTATTTTTTATCCCTTTGAAGGACATAAAGTGCGGATTTTAGCAAAAGAGGGAGAGTATCATTAACGTACTCCTCATTTTCCTTTCTGGCAGCTCCCTCTATTCCGGGGTTTTGTCCCGGTAATGAATGAAGGGTATCTCCAAATGTTGAATACTCGAATTCTTTTTCAGTCAGGCTGCAGAAAATATACCATGCATCAGGATCTTCCATCGGAGGTATCAGGTTAAAGTATACTGCTAAGCCAATATGGGCTTTTTCATAGTCATTAGTTTTAAGGGCAGCATATGCAGTATTATAGATATATTCAGGCAAGGGTTCCCGGGAGAATGCTTCTTCAAAATAACTCTGGGCTTGCCGGAAAGCCTCAAGGTGCACCAGATAGCAACCTGCGTTATAGTGAAAAACACCGAGTTTCTGGTATTTTTCCGCAAATTTCAACAATTCCGAGACCAGAGAAGGTAGTGGAGAATAATTTTTGTTTTTTATGCAGTTCTGGTACTGGCTGTTTATTTTATCCCATTTCTTTTTGTCTTCCTGCAGATGGGTTGAATCGAGGCTGTTTAATGGAAATGACATATTCGGCTCATGAAGAGTCAGCTTTGCAGAGGCCACTTTTGCTTTAAAGTTTCCGAGAGCCTCTTCGATCTGGTATTCAACCGGATTGCAGTCCTCTGCTTCGTTTTCTAATACCTCTTCCCCAGTTTCAGGATTTTGAGGTTGTCCTATTAACTCGTTTGCAGATTCCTTATTCGCAGATTCCGGGCCCATACAGCTTAAAGGGTCTTCTAAACCCTGGTCCGGATATGAGTCCGATAGGATCTCCCAGGCTCCTACCATTTTATAATATATGCCGGCAGTCCCTCTTTTAGTTTTGATTATGGTAAAGTCTTCGCCAAAACCTTCTATTTTTCCCTCCAACACGCTCCCATTAATCAAAGTCAGATTGACTTTATCTCCGATTGATGCTTTATCGGAAAATAAGCTCATCATTGTAAATTCCCCACTTAAACTATGCTTTCTTTCTAATAATTTTAGTTGATTTTTATATGTTATATACTTTGTTAATTTGCTGTCAGACATGATTTATAAAAAAAGAAGCTCCTCTAAAAGAAAATGACTTTCCCTATCAAGCTCGATTATGGGTCATGCAATTCTCTCTCCCGGGAGAGGTGAGCATAACATTTGCTGAAAACGCACCAAATTTATTGATAGTGATTTTGCATAGATGTGGAATTGAGCTTACTTTTGAAACAGCGATGGGTACATATAAAAACCAGGCATTGGATCCACATGTAAAATTGGATACACATGTAAAAACAGAGAAAGGTTTAGGGAAGAATGGTTCATATGAAAAATGGTAGATTGGAAAAACAGTAACGTCAGAATGAAAACGAATCTTAACCGATGACCAATGAATCAAGACTTAACAAAAACCCTTGATTTATACAAATATTAATGACGTTTTTGAAAAAAATGTTTGAATATCTTCCAAAATGCCCATTGGAAAGCTCCTGCTAATCTCTAATGAGGGCAAGTAGAAAATATTATTGATGCAAAACCTCAGAATTAATGTGGTATAAGTTTAATTTAAAATATTTAATTTAAAGGTTAAAAAAAATAAGACATTTCGTTATGAATCAAAAGAACGGGATTACTTATAAAATGGGTATAGCCCGGCACGGATTCGAACCGAGGTTGCAGGATCCAGAGTCCCGCATGATTGACCACTACACTACCGGGCTTCGATGATTTTTCGCTGTGGGGCGTGATTCTTGCGCCTTGAAGCGTATCTTCTAAAGGAAGATCTCCTATATATAACTTTCGACTGAGCGCCTTTGGATTTGTTAAAAGTTTAAGATATTGAGTAGAAAATCAGAATTCTAAAAAGTTTAATTTAAAAAAAGGAATTATTATTCCGGTAAAAAGGGTATTATTCCTTATTGAATCACAGGCTTTCTTCGGACTGGTTGAGGACAGCAGTCCACCACCAGCGGGCCATGTTTATAAGGTCTTTTGAGAACTGGCCGGAAAGCCGGTACTCCTTGTTTTTTATTGAGATAAGCCCGGCTCCCAGGAGCTTATTGCGCATTGCATAAAAAGAGGCACGGCCTATCTGGAGTTCTTCCAGAATGGTCTTCCATTCATCAGTTCGGATAGCATTGCCGGCTGTCTGTCGCTCTTCAACCATTGACAGGAATTTCTGACCCCGTACTGCAGTGGCGTCTTCCTGAAAAATACGCCTCATAAGATTATAGTATGGGTCTCTTGATTGGCCTATACGGGCATTTGCATCCGATCGCACTACGATGGTAGTTGCGGTTCTTGGTGCGTTTTTCACAAGTGACATTTTCTATCAGGCAATTGGGGTTGAAGTGATAAGCTGTTCAGGCTGCGGAATTAGTAGATTTTTTCGTGGAAGAGGCAACTATCTTCATAAGCAGGTCTACGTACTCTTCTCTTAAAAGATAAACCATCGGGGTTTTGTAGGACTCCTTATGTGCTCTCAGAATTCCAAGTTTCGAATGAATGTATCCTACCATGGATGCTACGGTATTTCTTGATACATTGTATCTACTTGAAAGCATTTCATGCAGCTCATCAATAGTTGCTTTCTTTACTCTGATGAAGATACACAGAATAGCCCTTCGATATCCACTGGAATCTACTTCAAGAAATTTCTCTAATCTGGCTTTAATTTTAGCTCGGATGGATACCATAAATTACCACCTTACTGATGTAGTAAACTATGTCAGTTATAGCTCTATATATAGGTTTGTAAATTTATTCGTCATGATGGGAATAGATATTAAAGCTACTGCTCTTCAGGCAATTTTACTTTGCTTCAAGGTCAGTTTTGTGTATAGATATATCCTTTCTCCAATATATCGCTTTTTAGAATCCATTTCCATTATATATTCTTGGAGTTCTATTTAAGTTGTCCTGCACAGAGTCAGGACTTTTATACTTTTGTTTTTAGCTACTTTTTCTGATAAAACTTTTTAGCTACTTTTTCTGATAAAACTATTTAATATTTCGATAGCTGAAAAAGCCTTTAAAATTCCTGTTATTAATTTGAATACTCGTATAATATATTTACTCAACAAAATTATTAGATTCTTACGAACATATATATTAAACTTGTGTTTAATTCCTAAAAATACGCCGAGTTATTTGATTGATATAATGAAAATCTGGTTTTTCTGTTCGATAAAAATATTTGCCATATTGTCCCAAAGTCTGATGAAGTCTCAAGAAACAGAATGATGCGGCTGTTATATGGTTTTATTTTTCTTTAATGCGGCATGGAATTTTTTTTCTTTATGTAACTTGATTACCTATAAAAAAGAGGTTTAAAAGTATATTGTTGAATAAATGTGCGGCAACTTTAGTTGGAGTTCTAAATGCTGGAAAAAAATAAGAGTATGGGAATAACAAAGGGGACCTTGAACTCACAATTTTTTATCAAAAGAGGGATTAATATTAATAAAGGTTATTACCTTAGACAGAAATCATATGGACAATTAAGTACCCGGACCTGGATCAGAATAAATTAACTTTCCGGGACTTCAGGCCTCATTCAGGAGCGGATAATGTGGAATATAGGTATGACCTTAATGAGAAAACTCTTTACATCGAAGAAAACCGAATACCTGCGTATAGCCTGGAAAAAAACGAGATTGGAAATTGCACCAGCTGCGACTCCATGCTCATGAGCCTTAGCTATCATTCTACAGGGGAGAATATCGCAGTCATAACGAAGTGCATTTCATGCGGGGCTTTCTATGCAAATATATATGATTCCGACTGGAACTGGGTAGACGAAACTCAGGTAACGCTTCTTCCTATCCCCATCCCTCTGAGTAACCCTGTGATTGACAGCTGGAAAGAACTTGAGGCCGTCCCCATAAAAAAACTGGAAGCAGTTTTTTCAAAAGGGGAAATTGAAGCCCTTGTTGCACGGGCAAAAGATGAAAACCCGGTCCGTCAGTACCTCTATAGAGCTCGCAAAAAGTATGAACTTTTTGAAGAAATTTTTGATTTAAAGCTGGAGTTATAATTTCGTTACATGAATTTTTCTATTTTTTAGCAAAAATGGGGAATAAATCGACTCCAATACCGGCTTAAATATGCGTACTAATATAAAGTTACATATAATAAAATCCACTGGTGGATATAATAATCGGCAACAGCAACTTCATTTCAAAAATATAACTAATTAATGTAAGCTTAAACAATGTACTTGCAAAAATATCCATAAATAAAATACTAAATTATGAGCTTAAACTCTGGATAAAATACTAAATATGAAAATGATGTGATATTAAAAATTAGTTCGTAATAAAATTAATATGTCAATATGTGTCTAACAAGAATTTACTTCTTATGTAACTATTTAATGATTTGTCCAGGTCCACAAGTCCAATACAACAAATAAACCAAGAATTGTGTATTTAGTTAAATTAGATATATAAATAAAGTACAGGGCAATATATCGTAATATTGTGTTATTTATCCCCCTATACGTTTCAACCTCTTTTTAACATAATTGGTGTAGAGGATTTGGTTTAAATGTGTATATATAAATATAGTGCAATAAAATAATAAATATAACTATAAATATATAATTACTGCAAGAAAATAAATATTATGCGTCTAAGGATAAAAGAATCCGCCGATATAATTGCAAACAGAACATTTATCTATTAACCACTCTTTTAACTGAAAATTAATCTCTACTATTTTTGGAGACATTTTCCTCATTTTCACATATGTGTTTTGGCCCATTTACAACCGAGTTAGTATAAAGATTCAAACTAAATATGAATATATAAATATGGGCATATAATATCTTAATTTGTAAACATATACATAATTAATACATGATGGATGAATAGTGAGTCTAATAAATTTATCGAGAAAGTGACAGTAATTAAGTAAAAATGAGTTTTACTCAGGAACCGGATTGTGGTTTATCCCATATATATAAATTTTAGAACTAATTCAGTCGACAAAAGAACTGGATTATCTCCCAAATATCTAAATGCCGCCTTTACTGAACAAAACCCATATTTATTAATATATTTGTATCGCAATAATTACCTATCTGCATATCAGTCCTTTTTATTTTCAGGCCCTCATTTTTGAGCCAGTCTCCATATCCAATGAAAATGTCTCAAATAATTTATTCATATAGTATATAGGAACAAATTTTGCATTGAGCGTCATTTCCAGGTCAACCCCCAATTTAGTAAAGTCGATCATTACATAAACTATAGGAATAGAGTACTTTTTGCCGACCACCGCCATATTAGATACGAAACAATATTACTGAAAAATAATTCTGAAAATAAGGATAATTGTACCTATATACTATATGAATGGGATGATCTGTTGCAGGAGTTATTTAAAAAACAATACCTTCAAAAAAAAGACACATGTCTCCAAACAATGGCCTCGTTTTAAGATATTTTCTGGATACACGATGATTTTCTACGTGTGTGTTTTTGTCATTATTTGGACTGTCTAGTCTACCCTATTTGGTTAAAAAAATATATTATAAATATAGTTTAATTTTATATATTCCGTACAACAAAATCATCACGTGGGCAAGAAAAAATTTAAAAGTTGTATAATCAAGTAATAGAAATCACGACTTCACAAACGAAATATCATTTTCAAAATATATGTATATTTTTATGAGTAACTACTAAAATGGTGCATGTAATTATGTGCTATGTACGTAATAACAAATAATTGATATGCCCGAGAAGTATCTTTAAATTATACTAGTTACAAAAAGAATGAGTAAATATAGCTAATTAATGAATTAATTCTCTTATTAGTTACTACAGAAAATGCAAACATATAAATATCAATATTAAATGGTGTAACTATTGTAAGTTACAAATAATTAAAAACACACTTTATGATAAATATTTGTGGGAGCATTACATCATTTAATAAATTATATGCCCATATGTCAATTGCATACATTCAGATGTAGTAATTTTGTATAAAAATGCCAACTTATAAATATACACATTAAATTATGCATAATTCATAAAGAATCATTAATAAAAAACCCCAATGAAGTCTGATGTAGGAATACATCAAAATATATGTAATTTATAGCATATAATGTACAATTTAAACAATTGTCACGGAAATAGAAATTAATGTCAAAAAACAGATCATGTTTTATCTAAGTTTGGGTGTATATTACTAATATGCGGTATTGAAGTGGATAAACTAGTCACAGTCAATAAATGATGCATATCAATTAATATATCATTTATTATAAATATACTTGAAATGAATATAATATCAACTCATATCTTACCATATAGACAACACATACTATTATTGGGCAATAATCGGATCCACCTTAAGTTTTCTTGATAAATTATTAGGCTATATTTATAAAATGGTTTTGGATCTCGTCTGTATAGACTATGTGGGATGTATTGCAGGTAAAAAGCATATTAACAAGTCTAAAACTAAGTTGTGATATATTTTTACGTTTCTGAATAATTATATGCATGTTTTCCAAATATTGTAATTGTAGTGTAATATAAAAATTATTTATTATAGTAGATAATTCTGGATTATATAATCCCTCTTTACTTACATTACTTCTTACCTGCCTTTAGTCTCTACTTACATCATCTGCCTCAAAAATTTAAATAACTAGTTGGACATATCTATATCGTTATTATATAGGAAATAAAGACTAAACTTATACCTGCATAGTTAATATTATTCTAAACACATAGAAATCTGGTTTTAAAAAATAACACAGGATTCCCACATGCTTGAAAACGTTGACTTATCCCAGGCAATAACAAACGAAGAATATAAAATAAGTATGAAAACACTTGAGGTTAAACTCGGTGAGCTTCAACGAAGAGCATGGGAACTGAAAATACCCATTATACTTGTTTTTGAGGGCTGGCATGCATCAGGGATGGGAGAAGATATCAACCGTTTTATCCTGCCTCTGGACCCGCGAGGATTTGATTTTCATACCATGGCCAGGCCCTGTTACGAGAACCGCCTCAAACCTTTCCTTCTGCGGTTCTGGGCGCGAATTCCTGTAAAAGGAAGAATTGGAATCTTTGACCGGAGCTGGTACAGCAGAGCAGTAATCGAGCTTTTCGGAAAAGAAAAAGACGAAATAGCCCTGGAAAAGATCCTGGAAGAAATAACCTATTTTGAGCGCCAGCTTGTGGATGATGGGTACCTGATACTCAAGTTTTTCCTCCACATCAGTGAGAAAGAACAGAAAGAGCGTTTCAAGGAAATCAAAAAAAAAGATATTCCCCTTATTCTTGATGAATATGAAGGAAAAAACGGAAAAGAACTGGATTTTATCGAACAATACGATGAACACCTGCCTGTTGTAGAAAAAATCCTTGAGAAAACAGATGTCCCTAATGCACCATGGACAATAGTCGAGGCTAATGACAGGAACTTTGCAGTCCTGAAAATCATGGTAACAGTAACTCACGCAATCGAGAAATCTATTGAAAAGATCACAAAGATTCCCGGGCAGCAGACAATCAAATATCTTGACATAGTAACTACAAATCTTCCTGTACTTAACGGTTCAGCTCTGGAAAAGGCCGACCTCTCAAAAAACCTTTCTGTGGAAGAATACAGGGAGTCTAAAAAGCTTTACCAGCACAGACTCGAAACCCTCCAGTATGAGCTTTTTAGAAAAAAACGTTCAGTTGTTATAATCTTTGAAGGCTGGGATGCTGCAGGGAAAGGAGGGGACATTCGCCGCCTTGTTGAAGAACTCAACCCCCGGCTTTACAGGGTTGTGCCCGTGGGTTCACCGAATGATACTGAAAAAGCCCACCATTACCTCTGGCGTTTCTGTGACGCAATCCCAATGGCAGGACATATAACTATTTTTGACCGAAGCTGGTACGGGCGTGTCCTCGTAGAAAGAGTGGAAGAGTTCTGTACGGAAGAAGAATGGAGAAGAGCCTACAGGGAAATCAATGAGTTTGAAAAAATCCTTGCCGATGCAGGAGCAATTATCTTCAAATTCTGGCTTCAGATAGATAAAGAAACCCAGCTCGAGCGTTTTGAAAGCAGGCTAAATGACCCGGAAAAACGCTGGAAAATTACAGAAGACGACTGGAGAAACCGGAACAGATGGGACGATTATAAAGTTGCAGCCGAGGAGATGCTCCAGAAAACGAGTACCACAGGTGCCCCATGGATAATTATCGAATCCAGGGACAAGCGTTATTCAAGGGCAAAAGTCCTGAAAACCGTAGCTGAAACCCTTGAAGAAGAATTGAAGAAGGCTTAATAAATCAAAAATTGAAAAGGTGTGAAAACTCAAATGGAGTTAAAAGATTAGAAGCAAATTCAAAAATGGAAAAGAGTTATCAAAAAAGAGATGAAGAGTTGAATCTATAATCCAAAAAGTCAGAGAGTTATTTGAAATTCAGAAGACTTTCAGTACATTCAACAGACTCAGGAAGTTTTCTGGAGCTTTTTTCACACTTTTCGGAACCTTTCTCAAGCTCATTGGAACCTTTCTCAAGCTCATTGGAACCTTTCTCAGAGTTATCAGAGCCCTTTTCAAGCTCATTTTTTTCCATCCTGTGCCTGCGCAGAGCCACATCAATACTTTTTTTCAGGTCCTTTTCATCAAAGGGTTTTACAATATACCCCAGGGGTCCCGTCTTCCATGCACTCTCCACTATTTTGCTGTCGGAACAGGCAGTCAGGTAAACCACAGGCACATCAAAGCGTGTTTTGATCTCTTTTGCAGCTTCTATCCCGTTCATGTCCCCTTTCAGCATTATGTCCATCAGCACAAGGTCAGGAAAAGTGCTTTCGGCTTTATTTATAGCATCCTCTCCGGATGAAGCAACGCCTGCCAGTGTATACCCCAAGCTCTTTAACATCCGTTTTATTCCCATTGCGACAATATGTTCATCTTCGACAATCAGAATTTTTCCTTCTGACATTCGTTACACCTTCGTTTTGTACTTCAGGGCCGGAATTATTTTTAACTCCCCCATTACCCTGCTGAAGCTGTTGGTTTCATAATTAATATCATTTTAATGCTTTATGTCAACTGAATTCAAATCTTACCTTCTCCCTTTAGAAAAGGCATGCTTAAGGGCTTTTGACACAGGTTTGTTTATGATAGTCAATATTAATCCCCGGGTAACCCCCTGGACTACCATTATTCCATCCATCCAGCAGACTTTATTCCCGTAAAAACCACGTGGTCAAACAAAGACTCAACCCGAGAGTTTTTCTTATACGGAGTCCCTATATAAATGAAGCTATATAGCCTCCACTATACGGTACTGACAAAAGAGAAGAGATAATTTAAAGGCTTTATCCTGTGCCATAAAGAGAGGTTATGGCAAGGGGCATGCGATATTTTAACGCCATTAAAAATTTTGACCTTAAAATTTTTCCCCCTATGAAAATCTTCATTTTATCTTTGTCTCCTTCATTTATCTTCATCTATCCGTTTCTACAGTGATAATTTAGCAGGATAAGGGAAACAACCAGAAACAGAAACAACCAGAAACGGAAACAACCAGAATTAGAAGGGGGTTTGTGGAGTAATAAGCTCTCGCGAACAGATGAATAAAAGGTTCACAGGTCTGAAAAGTTGAATCAGGGTTGAAGAGCTGAACTCAAGAATAATCGTGCTGAAAAGTTTATAAAAGATTACCTTTCTCTACCTGCCTATCTTTCCCCTTCAATTCTCCTCAAGGTCTTCTTTTTCATTCCTGTGCCTGTGCAGGGCTATTTCTATATTGCTGTGCAGGTCTTTTTCGTCAAAAGGTTTTACGATATAGCCGGAGGGTCCGGTCTTTTTAACTCGCTCGAGAATATTGCTGTCGGAATAAGCAGTAAGGAAAACCACAGGCACATCAAAGCGTGCTTTGATCTCCTTTGCAGCTTCCACGCCGTCAAGTTCTCCTTTCAGCATTATGTCCATCAACACCAGGTCAGGAAAAGTGCTCTCAGCTTTGCTTATAGCGTCCTCTCCGGATGAAGCGACACCTGTAACCGTATATCCCAGGCCCTTCAACATGCGTTTAATTCCCATCGCAACGATGTGTTCATCTTCTACTATCAGAATTCGTCCTTCTGCCATTCTTTACACCCCTGGTTTGTACTTCAGATCCTGAAAGGTAATTATAAATCCGGTTCCTCTGCTGGTGTCAAGTTCTATGCTCCCGTTAATCTGGTCTACAAGTGCAGTTACCAGCTGGAGCCCGAGGGAATCCGTATTTCTGAAATCAAGGCCTTCAGGGAACCCTTTGCCATCATCTCTGACAATCAGGGTCAGCCTATCCTCTACTTTATTTATCCCCTGTGTGCTGCTAATGCCAGTACAATCGGGTTTCTCGCACTTAGCCACTTGATCTTCTGCATTTTTATAATTTTCTCTATAAGAAGGTGAATCTCTTCTGTTCCTGTGCAACTGGATGTAGATTTCTCCGTCCTCTCCTTCCGAAAAGGCATGTTTAAGGGCGTTTGAAACAAGTTCGTTGATAATAATGCCCAGGGGAACTGCAGTATCCATTCCGAGGAAAACGTTATCAACATCAAGTCTTAGACTGATTTTTCCGCTCCCCACTGAATAGGATTGGAAGAGATAATTGGAAAGATTCTGAATGTAATCTGCAAAGTCCACACTTACCATATCTTCAGACTGGTAGAGTTTTTCATGAACAAGTGCCATTGACTTCACCCTGTGCTGACTCTCTTTGAAGGCTTCCATTACCTTCCTATCTGAGAAGTTTCCGGATTCCAGGTAGAGCAGGGTTGAAATTACCTGAAGGTTATTTTTTATCCTGTGATGAATTTCTTTTTTATGGATTTCTTCGATCTGTAACAGGACCTCTTCAGCTTTTTTATGTTCGGTTATGTCAAGGATGATACCCTGAAGGTGGATCTCATCTTTCTCGTCCCTCTGAATAAAAGTCCTCTCATCCACCCAGCGGACTTCCCCGGACCTGGTAAAGATCCGGTACTCCGAGGTATAGACATCACAGCCGGACTCCACATTCCGGGCAAGCTCTTCGTGCATATTTTCGAGGTCTTCCGGGTGGACGATATCTTCGTAGAATACCTTCTTTGAGGTAAAATCCGTTACTTCATACCCTAACCGCGTAATGTTTTCCGAGACAAATTTTGCAGGCCAGCCGGATTCATATTTCCATAAAAAGACTATTACCGGACTATTGTTGATGACTCGTTCCATTTCCTCTTTAAGCTTATTGGAACGTTCCAGCTCCATTGCGTAGTCCAGCAGGGCTTTTTCTGCTGCCTTGCGCTGCGCTGTAACAAGATCAAGAGCCCTGCGGGTCTCTTCAATCCCATCCGTAAGGAACTTAAAGTCCCCATGCCCATGCACAAGGATCTCTCGCTTGAAATCATTGTGCTGGAAAGCAGTCAGAACAGCATTTGAATCATCAATGATCCTGTTGAGGGTTTCGGAAAACTTATCAAGGGTATCCCCAAGATCCCTGAACTCTCCCTGTACATCTACATTGACCCGTTCCTTCAACTCCCCTTTTGCAAGGGCGTTGGTTACCCTTATGGTTTCCCTGACAGGCACAATCACGGCCCTAAGAATTTCGTTCAGACCGCTTGGAATTTCCCGGAAATCAATTTCCACATCGGTATTTGCCCTTACATCGAGCTTCCCTTTAACCGCATCCTGCGCAATGTTCCTGAAGTCATCAACAATTTCATCGATAGGTTTTGTGATGGACCGTGCAATCATATAAGCCAGAGCCGCCATAAAAAGGATCGAGATTACAGAGATGATAAGAAGCCTGTCTCTCAGATCAGCAACCCCGGCAAGCATTTCTTCTTTAGGGACTACCAGTACAAATGCAGATTCTCCTGTTTCAACAGGTTCGTAAAACATAATAACGGTCTTGCCTGTGGTCGGGTCCTTAACTTCAATGTGCCCTCCTATCCCCTGCCGAATATCATCTGAGGCATTTTTAATCTCTTTTGAATCAAAATCGGAAAAGCTCTTTTTTCCGATCCAGTCTTTCCGCGTGGGATGAGAAAGGAAAACACCGGTGTTGCTTACCATGAAAGCATATCCCGTATCAAAAGTCCGGATATTGCTTGCGACCTCGTCCACATATTCAAGCGGGACATCCACACCAGCAATCCCTGCAAACTCTCCGTCTTTAAAAATAGGAGAGTCGTAACTCATCATGAATATTCCTTCGTAAAAGTAGGGTTCGGTCAGAATATCCTTACCAGTAGCTTTTGGTAGCTGGTAGTAGTCAGAAGAATCATAATGAACAAGGGGTTCAATCACCAGAGGGCCTTCAATCTTGTTGCAGTACGGGACAAACCTGCCGGTTGCATCGTGTCCGGAGGTATTAACATAGTCTCGATCCCTGCCGTCAAAGGCGTTTGGCTCATAACCCAGGTAGACGCCGATTAAACTGGGGTTCCCTTCAAGGACATTTTCAAGGATGCCTATTGCCTCTTCCCTGTCAGAAGCTTCATACTCAGCCATTGTAAGCGCAAGGGTTCGTGCAACAGCCTGATTGGCCTTCATATGGGCATCGAACTGGTTTGCATAGTTGTCTGCCATCTCAATGGATTTATCATAAGCAAGCTTTTCTTCCTGAGAAGTTACTGTCCCGATGATGACTGCCATGGATACGGCAAGAACGAGAAAAACTCCGACAACAATAAGAATAACCAGCTTTGGCTTTAAGGGGACGTCTTTGAACCTCATAGTACCGGGCTCCCGTAAATAAGAGCTTTTGGGGAAAGACTCAGCATGGACCGTCAACTACCGTTTTTAAAAAACCGAGGACATTAAAAGTCTGTTACTTCCCGGGCGGATTTTCTGTAATGCATGAAAAGCTCTCTGCCCCAGCGAAGTGCACTTGCATCGAAGCTCATCACCTTTCGGTGGTCATATTTTCCCTGCCTGTTGAAAAGGCAGAGATACATGAAACGATCCGTGACGGCAATGGTGGGAATATTGAGACTTTCTTCACAGACCACTACAATTGTATTTTTGGAATCAAGAAAGGACCTGAGCTCATCGGGAGAGTCATTTTTGAGTCTCTCAAACACGGATTCCGTTAGCACGAGTTCCACTTTAACTTCACTCATTGCAAGCTTCGAATATAGAGAAGGATACAGAGGGTGATAATAGGAAAGAGAACTCAGGATGCACCTGGATTTCGCAAGATTTTCCGTAAATTCCCTGGGGAGGTCAAAGAGATGGTTCAGGTCAGGCTCAATCACCATACATTCTCCAAGCTCACCGAGGCGCATGAAAAGGTCATGGGGTATGACGCTAGTATCCCGGCTTGCCCAGTATTCCTTATTTTCTTCGAGGACCTCAAGTGTATTCAGGAGAGGGAGCATATTCCCGACCACAAGTTTTCCTATCTCCGAAAGCTCGTAGGTTCCCCCTTTCTGGAGAATCAACTCCTGCTTTTTCAGGATCTTGATTTGAGGCATCATAGCTTTAGAATTCACATTAAGAGAAGTCTTTATTTGCTCGATGTCCCGGGGTCCTTCCATAAGTAAAAGGAGGAGGTTTTTTCTTTTTTCAGAAAGCCAGATAGTATCGCATAAAGAGGAGCTCATTGCTACACCCTAATATAAATAAACTTTTATTAATATGTTATGTTTTGGTTATCTCTAATTAATCGGGAGATATTATTCCAGAATATCCGAAGATGACATCTTCATGGCCTTTTCCCCCTCACCATATACGGCTGCGGTTGGCATTCCAGCAAGGCAAAAAACGATAGACAATCATAAACGTGCATGAAATTCCTTGAATAACAGGCTCAAATAAATGAAAGTACTTGAAAGCACTTTCATGCTAAATTAGTTAGGGACCATGGGCAAAAGCCAGATATAGTAACTCACTGCAGTGTTTTATATCTAAAGTTTAGATTTTGGGTTAATTTTCCATATCTTACCTGAAAATATACTTTTTTAAGTAAGGAGAATTTCAAGCCGCTCAAAAAATTTAATAGCATCAAAAAATCCTGTGCCAAAGGAATATCCTTTTCACTCCTTCTTTTACCTGAAAGTTTTGAAAACGCCCCATAGGTTGGGCTATATATTATCGGAGTTATAGAATAAATCACGCACTGGGAAAATGATCAGACCTTCTGGAATAGGCAAATTGTCTTGAGTAAATCCCCGGTACAATAAAAGAGAAGGTCTGAAAATAGATTAAAAATGGCACAAAAACGGATTGAGAATAAAAAGCAGATTAAAAATGGCACAAAAACGGATTAAGTATAGCATAGGAAAATTGTTGCATCCTCGTAAATAAAGTAAAATGAATCTCAGGGAAGAACGAAAGTTTTCCGGGCTGCATGTGGGAATGTAATCCGGCACTTACGAGACAAACTGAGAACAGAGAGAAAGAGAACAGCTGATTGCCATCAGATAGTGCAGGCAGCTTTCTTAGCTGCTCTTGAACCCCAGCAAATGCATTACAACATTTACCTGAGGACTGTGGACATGGGATTTAAGGCCATATTCCTCGGGTACCTCCAAATAATACCTGCTCTTTTTAAGTGATTTACTTGCTCTTTTTAAGTGATTTACCTCTTTATTTCAAATGATTTACTTGATTTATTTCAAGTGATTGAAACTTTTAACGGCATTAAAAAATCACATGAAATGGGTAATGTCCTGAGACCCTTTCCCGAACCCATGGCATTTGAAATAACTTCACAGGTTGGGCTATATATCATCAATTATATAATAAGAAGCTGTCAGGAAAAGCAAAAAGAGGTTCATCCTGGCATGATTTGAGGCTCAAAAGAAGGGATAATTTTGAGAAACAAACATAAGATGTAAAACCAGATACACCGAAAAGAACCTCAAAAGGGATATGAGTTTGGGAACTCATCAAAGAACAAAACACCACCTTCAGAAAAAAACGGGATATGAGTTTGGGAACTCATCGAAGAAAAAGGAAATTTGTTAGGATATGAGAGAAAAACGAGAAAATGCCAGTTAAAATAACTTCTCATAAAGGAACCCCAACCTGAGAGAAACCCGAATTAATAAATATGAGAGAGGAAACCCCAATTAGTAAACAGCTAATAATCGGAAAGACCCTCAAGGTCTCAAGTCAGGGTTTTGTGATGTTATGGACATGATCCTGAATGGCAACTTGAGATAATGGCAAATTGAGGTTCATTCGGAAACAAGAGAAGTCAGGCAAATGTATGACCTGATACATAAGCTGTTGGACGTCTCCTTTACTCTACCCCTGGAACAAAGTGAAAACAGTGAAATGAACTGGCACATAAATCACTGTAATTATCTCATGCCCTGCAGATTTCACCTTTTACTTCCTTTTAATTTTACTTCCTTTTAATTTTACTTCCTTTTGATTTCATTTCTTTTTGATTTTACTTCCATCATCCTTACATCCTGATATACTTCAACAGTCCACCTTTTTGTGATTGCAGTTTCTGCCAGATTCACCGCTGCAACTCGATCAATAGTGGCAGTCATAGTTTTTGCCTGTACTTTAATTCCCGGAACCTGATCCTGAATTCAGTTCCCCTGCTCGTGTCAAGTTCAATGCTGCCTTCAACCTGGTCCACAAGGGAAACAACAAGCTGCAGGCCCAGGGAGTCGGTCTCTCTGAAGTCAATATCACCAGGGAAACCTTTGCCATTATCCCTGACAATAAGTGAAAAACACTTTCCTGGGACTCCTGCCTTGCTTCCTTTACCGGTGTCAAGCCGTCCGGTCCCTTTGCCATCCTTTTCGTTTTCTTCCTTTTTGAGGCAGATGCAGATTTCCCCGCTTTCCCCTTCCGAAAAAGCATGTTTAAGGGAATTTGAGACAAGTTCGTTGATGATTATCCCTACAGGAACTGCCGTGTCCATGCCCAGGAAAACGTTGTCAACGTCGAGCTTCAACTTGATGTCTCCGCCCCCCACAGAGTAGGCCCCAAAAAGATAGTTTGCGAGGTTCTGGATGTAGTCCGAAAAGTCAACGCTTATCATGTCTTCGGACTGGTAGAGTTTTTCGTGGACAAGGGCCATGGACTTGACCCGGTGCTGGCTGTCTTTGAAAGCTTCGATTACCTTTTCATCGGAGAAGTTTCCGGACTCGAGGTAGAGAAGGGTTGAAATTACCTGAAGGTTGTTCTTGATCCTGTGGTGAATCTCTTTTTTGCGGATTTCTTCCATCTGCAAAAGGGCATCTTCAGCTTTTTTATGTTCGGTTATGTCAAGGATGATACCCTGAAGGTGGATCTCATCTTTCTCGTCCCTCTGAATAAAAGTCCTCTCATCCACCCAGCGGACTTCTCCGGATTTGGTAAAGATCCGGTATTCCGAGTTGTAGGCATCAAAACCCGCATCCACATTTCTGGAAAGTTCATTCTCCACTTTTTCGAAGTCATCCGGATAGACAATGTCTGCATAGAGAATACTTTTTGAGATAAAATCCTCTACTTCATATCCAAGCCGGTTAACGTTTTCCGAGACAAATTCTATTGGCCAGCCTTCCTCATACTTCCACAAAAAGACAATCACAGGGCTGTTGTTAATTATTCGTTCCATTTCTTCTTTTAACCTGTTCGAGTGCTCAAGCTTTCTCGCATACTCAATTAAGGCTTTTTCTGCTTCCCTGCGCTGGGTTGTAACCCTGTCAAGGACCAGGCGGGTCTCTTCAATCCCATCGGTCAGGAGTTTGAAGTCTCCCTGCCCATGTATCCGGATAGAGCGCTTGAAGTCATTGTGTTGAAAAGCTGTAAGCACGGCGGTCGAGTCGTCAATAATCATATTAAGGGTTTCGGAAAACTTATCCAGCGTGTCTTCAAGTTCCCGGAACTCCCCCTGCACGTCCACATTGACTCTTTCCTTCAACTCCCCCTGTGCAAGGGCATTGGTTACCCGCATGGTTTCCCGGATAGGGATAACCACAGAATTGATGATTTCATTCAAGCCACGGGGAATTTCCCGAAAATCAATTTCCACATGGGTATTTGCCCTTACATCGAGCTTCCCTTTAACAGCGTCTTCAGCAATATTCTTGAAGTCATCAACAATTCTGTTAATTGGCTTTGTTACGGATCTCGCAATCATATAAGCCAGAGCAGCCATGAACAGAATTGAGATTGCAGAGATGATAAGAAGCCTGTCTCTTAGATCGATAACTCCGGCAAGCATTTCTTCTTTCGGGACAACCAGTACGAAAGCAAAGTCTCCGGTCTCAACAGGTTCGTAAAACATAATAACGGTTTTTCCGGTTGTCGGGTCCGTTGTTTCAATATGGCCACTGATCCCGTTTTTTATATTAAAGGAGGCTGTTTTGAGTTCTTCCCCTCCTAAATCATAAAGGTTCTTTTTTCCGATCCAGTCCTTATGGGTCGGGTGGGACAGAAGAATTCCCTCGTTGCTGACCATAAAAGCGTATCCGGTATCAAAAGTCCGGACCTCACTTACCACTTCATCCACATATTCAAGGGAAACGTCCACTCCCCCTACCCCGATAAATTCCCCATTCTTAATGATAGGAGAAACGTAACTCACCATGAAGACCCCTTCATAAAAATAGGGCTCAGTGAGCAGATCTTTTTTCGTATCTTTTGGAAGCTGGTAATAATCCGAATCATCATAATGAAGAAGAGGTGCAACTGCAACAGTCCCGTTCATTTTATTCCAGTAAGGGACAAACCTGCCAGTTTCATCATGGGCAGGAGCATTTACATACTCAGCATCTTTCCCGTCAAAGGCATCGGGCTCAAAAGCTACATAGGTCCCGAGGAGAAGAGGATTGTCCAGGAGCAGGTTTTCCAGAATAAGAAGAGCTTCGTCCCGGTCTGCAGTTTCGTAACTTGTCATGACAGTGGAAATCGTCCTTGCAATGGCAAGGTTGGCTTTCATGTCTGCATCAAACTGATTTGCATAATTGGAAGCCATTTCAACTGACTGCTGGTAGGCCAGCTTTTCTTCCTGCGTTGTAACCGTGGAAATAATCACAGCTGTGGAAGCCGTAAGGATTAGAAAAACCCCGAGCACGGTATAGAGTATCATCTTTGTTTTCAACGGGGTATCATTGAGCATTATTAACCCTCACTATGGTCCCTTTCTTTTTTAGCTGTCGAACAGGTGAAAGAAAGCAACTTTCCACGCCTTCTGATCTGGAGAAAACCAGTCCTTTAACCCTATATTATTCTGCAAAAGAATTCGTTCAAAGAGTGTTATTTACATGCTTTTGAAAAATTTACATGCTTTTGAAAAATTTACATGCTTTTGAAAATGTTCTTCCCTGGACGTCCCCTATAGTCAGAAGAATTTATGGACCTGAGGATTAATCAGGTACAATAGGGTTTTTAACGATTAATTTTATGGGCACTTTAAACATTTAAATACTCCTATAAAGACCCAGTTCCAGAATCCAGTGATGAACGTAAAATTAAAAATCACTGGATTTTGTAATTGGTTACAATCTTCGTGATAACACTTCTGGGTTGAAGTCTTTAGATGTTGAATATTATTTTTGATTGAAAAAAAGAAGGAGTGCAGGATATGTTTCTGCATCTCCATTTGAAACTTATGTTGTGGCTTCACCCGAGACAGGGGTTTCTTTTTCCACCCTTACCGGGTTCTCGTTCTGGGAATAGAACCAGAGTGGGATATAGAGGGTAAGAACCACGAAACCGACTATGGTGGAAGTCCAGCCCACCTCAAGGCTATTGAGATAAATCACCCCTATCAGACAGAGGGGCAGGTTAAAGAGCCCGAAAATCATAGCAACGTACTTCCAGCCCCCTGGAGCTTTGAAAGGTCTCTCAAGCTTTGAGAACCGGGGGTCGAGTTTTGCTTTCACGTACGCAAAGAGACTGATTCCGTTAGCACAGACGTATCCGATTGCAGATGCCGCCAGGATGGCTGCGGGAGTTCCAAGGCAAATGAACCCCATGTTGAAGAGAGCTATGACGATCATCGCATTAACAGGGGTTCCATGAACATTCATCTTTCCGAAAAACTTTGGAAGATTTCCTTCATCAGCCATGGAATACATTGCCCTTGAAGCTCCAAGGAAGGCGGTCTGGATGATCATTACCATTGCCGCTATCAGCATGAGAATGGTAAGAGACCCACCTACGGGTCCAAGAGTCATCTGAGCCATCGGGAGCATTGGCGAGAAAGGTTCTTCCAGGATCCCTTCTATTCCAAGAGTTCCTGTACAGGCTGCCTGAACAAGGATAAAGGTCACCAGGCAGATTGCGCCGCAGATAAAGAGGGCTTTGGGAACGTCGGACTTCGGGTTTTTGTATTCGGGCCCGTAGATTGCTGCAGTTTCCCAGGCACATGCACTCCATTGAGCCATTGCAAAAAGCCCTAGCAGGATCAGGATGTGCGGAATGTCCCAGCTCCAATCTGTGGGGAGCCAGGCACTGGTGATGTTGCTCATTTCAAACTGCCCGGTTACGAAAGGTGCAAGGGAAATGATGATAAGCGGGGCAAGAGAAAGCACGGCAAGGATGTACCCGAGGGTCGCTCCGCCGGCAAGCCCGCGATAATTAACTATCATAAGGAATACATACACAACTGCCCCGGAGGCAAGGTAAAGAGCAAGGTCAGGAACGCCGGCAAAGGCAGGGACCAGACCTTTAAGGTAGCTTCCGATAAGGATTGCAAAGATAGCAAGCACGGGGTTCCAGGCAAACCAGTAGCTCCAGGCGCTGAACCCTCCTAGAAGTTTACCCTGGTCGTATCTCTTGTTTCCCTGATTTGTACCGAACACACTCTGGGCGTATCCCGGCAGTCCTGAAGCTTTCGGGAACATTGTTGCAAGTTCTCCGTAGGCAAAGTTCTGCATGAAACCCTGGAAAACGGAAAGGATCCAGACGATGATTGCAAAAGCCCAGACATAGCTTGCAAAGTAGCCGATAGACGGAAGAATCAGCACAGGAACACCAAGGGCGATTGCAAGCCCCTGTTTCCAGTCAATTGTCCGCTGAAGCCCCCCTGATTCACTTTTGTCGTCACTCATTTTTCAACACACGCTCCGTTAATTGTTTATTGGCATAGCCTGACGATTCGCACAGCTCTTGTAGCATAAATAAGCCTGCAAAACCTGCAAGCAAAAGAAGCGGGAAGATATTCAGGAACCAGGCCAGGAGGCTGCACCTGCGTTTTTCCGCCTGTAGCAGCAACCTGTAAAAAGTTTCGCCCTGTTTCCTGAATGATTCCTGAGGAATATGGTCCCTGAAACCTGCTATAAACCCGCTATAAACCCACTATTTATGTTTATGGCAATTTTTTGTGCAAATTCGGTTACTATTCGGTATGTTTATCTGATCTGTCTTCTGAAGAGTTCACAGGAGTTTATCTTGACGTCAAGCAGCTTCTCGATATTCATTTTTGCAGCAATTCCCTTTGCAGCTCCCGGTACTGAGGTGATCACACCAATATCGAGTTCTTCACGCAGTTCTCTCATTACATGTTCGTCCGAGAGGTCCATTGTGTCAACGTTAAGCTTCTTTGCCACGTACTCTTTTGCCTCTCCGACCCGCATATTCTTTGAGAACTCCATCCTTGCAACGAGGTCTCCGGCTGCTCTTATTCCGGTCATCCCGGAAGCCATTATGTGGGAAATCGGCATACCCAACGGGTCGCCGACCCCGATCTATATGCCGTCTACGCCGGCAATTTCGACCATTGCCTTGCTTGCCCTTGTAACGGCATCTACCGGAGGAGTCTCAAGCATAGGAATTCCGCCGACACCCATACCCATGTCAACATGACAGGGCAGGGGAGAAACCTTTACGGCTTCCTTAATAAAAGTGACAGCACGTGCCAGGTTCCATGGTGAGGTCTTGCTGGTATTTGTGTTGACAACAGGTCCGAAAACGTTTGCTCCTGCCTTTGCAACAAGTGGAACCTGCTGGTGCGGCCAGAGCCCTGCAAGGGTTGTACCGTCATACTGCAGGTTTCCGTGCATACCGAGTACCATTTCCCCTGCCATTCCGGCTTCTATATACATATCAGGGAATTCCTTTCTGAGAGCTTCAATTGCGTGCAGGGTCCCGTAAAAGTCCGCATCTCCGGCTGCAGCTGTGGTGTCGAAGTTGACCCCGTCTGCTCCCGAGGCAAAGAGCTTTTGCATGATCCAGACTGTATCCCTGGAAAGGTGCTCTGCTGCATGTTCCATTGACTCCCAGGCTTCCTGGATTTTGAAAGCTTTCATGAGGTCGCCGGGGTTTTCAAAAGGCCCATCCGGAGTATAATAAAGCCCCATGTTCGGCATTGCGCCGTAGAAAAGCGGGATAATCATATTCTGCTGGCAGACTTCCATTGCCTGGCACTCATTTGAAACCACGGGTTTTACTGGCTTGAAACTGTAGTCGATGTGCCCGAGTTCCATGGTGTCGGCGCCAAAGGCTCTTTCGTGCATCATGCAGCCGACAAGCCGGCTGGAAGGAATTCCAACTCCGCTGTTGCCCTGGTCCCCATCAAGCCTGATTGTGCCTATATCGTGGGTTACAGGCACTTCCATGCCCTGCTCGACACTGACTGCCTTTCCGGGCATCATAAGGATTTCTGCAAGCTTGTCAATTTCATCAGCACTGAGATCAGGGATTTCTCCAAGGTCTGAGGCATTTGCCATACCTGCCTCAATTTCCTCCATGATCTTTTCTTTTGTGAGGAAGACACGTTTCCCGTCTCCCATCCTCAAAGCATATTCAGTTGCCATTTTTATTCCCTCCATTGATAACTGATATTGACTGAACTTAGATGACTAAACTCAGAATGAGGTTCAGAGCAGCAGTTCTTTTGCCTTTGCGACGGCTTCGCTTGCGTTTTCAGCGTAGCAGTCTGCTCCGATTTTGTCTGCCCAGGCCTGGGTTGCAGGTGCCCCTCCTACCATTACCTTAATACGGCTGCGCAGACCCTCTTCTTTCAGGAGTTCAATAACTTCCCTCTGTCCGGGAAGTGTGGTGGTCATCAGGGCAGAAAGCCCGATCATATTTGCATTGACTTCTTTTGCCTTCTCGACAAAGTTCTTTATAGGAACATCCCTGCCTATGTCGTGGACTTCAAAACCAGCGGATTGAAGCATGGTTGAGACTATCGACTTGCCAATGTCGTGCACATCGCCTTCGACGGTCCCATTTACAATTACTCCGAGCTTTTTGCTCTCGCTCCCTGCAGGGAGATCAGCTTCAAGGAATTTGACCCCTGCTGTCATTGCATCAGCAGCCATCATTACATGGGGTAAGAAAAGTTTCCCTCTCTCAAAAAGAATTCCTACCTGGTTCATGCCTGCTGAAAGCCCTTTATCAATGATTTCTGCGGGTTCCATTACCTGCTTTGCTTTTTCAACAGCAGCCAGTACTGCATCCTTTTTACAGGAGATTACCGCATCCGAAAGCTCCTGAATAAGTTCTTCTTTAGTTGCCATTTTTAAACCTCCATTAAGTCAGAAACCCGCTTCAGAATCCGAAGTATCGCTACTAAAGTTTGATTCCTGATTGTACATATTATATATGTAGAATTATATAGCCCAGCCTCTGGTGTTTTTTCTCAATGGTATGGAATTGGAACTTCCGGGAAGCGTTGTGAAGGACAGGAGGTAAAGGATAGGCTCTCTGGTTCAGGCTCAAGTAATGAGGATTTTTAATTGTGTTGAAATTTTCAATCTAAATAAAAACAGGGGCAAAACCAGGATTGAGTTCAGAAATTAAAAAGTGAATTCGATTTCTCAGAAATCGATTCCTTAAGAATCCGGGACTTATTCAGAAAACCTCAGCAGGAAACTCGTTAAATCTTTAGATTTAGCGGGTAGTTGACTTGTTACTTAGAATGAATATTCCGGTCATCCAGTACGCAGACCCTGATTGTGCCGGCACTCGTCTGGAAATTCATACAGATATTCAGAGGGGGCTGGTTTTTTTCAAAAACTTCCACTTTTTCTTTTGGCTGGCAGAAATAATCGCCCTCAAGCCGGAACTTTTTAAAAAGCTCACATGTTTCACAGAGACAGCCCTCTTTTTTCCCCTCTACCTCGCTCTTGCCTCTGGCACAGAACATCCCTGTGCCCCCCGGATAAGATGGGCAGGTTTTGCAGACGCAGGCTTTCAGGTGGTGGTATGAACTGCAGATCCCGAAATACCTTCCGTATATTTCCCTGGCTTTCAGGATGATATCGGGCATCTCCCGTGAGAACTCTTCTGCTTCTGCCGCGTCGGCATTTTCTTTGTCTTCTGTTGGAACCTCAAAGTCCAGAACATTCCCCCTATGTAAAAAAGGACATTAATTTATAAGATGTCAAAATATATTGTATATTGGTTGAGGGTTTCATAAATACATTTTTACCTGTGGCCAGGTGGGCCCTGGATTTAAAAAGGCTTTGGAGGATAAGGGATAATATGGGATTCAATCGGGTAACTGAAAGCAACGAACTGATTCATGATGAAGCACTCGAAAGGCAGCGAATTCTGGAAACCGTGATCGACAACAGCCCTATAATGGCTTTTCTCTGGACCCCGGAAAAAGACTGGCCTGCGAAATATGTCTCGGAAAACGTGACCCAGCTGGGGTACAGTGCAGAGGAATTCCTTACGGGCAGGATAATGTATGCAAACATAGTTCATTCCGAGGATATTGACCGGGTAAGAAATGAACTTACAAAATGCTGCGCGCTGGGAAAAGAACACTTCGTCCAGCGCTACAGGATCCTGACGGGTGAGGGAGAGATCCGCTGGGTTGAAGAAAAGACCTTTATACAGCGCGACGAAAAAGGAAACGTGACCCATTTCCAGGGAATAGTCAGGGACGTCACCTCCGAAATACAAACCGAAAAAGCGTTAAGAGACGCCCTTGAGAGCCAGAAGGCCCTGATGGAAAAACAAAAATCTCTGCTTGAAAGGCAGAAGGCGCTGGAAACCGTAATCAACAACAGCTCAATGGTCGTATTTCTCTGGAAGGCAGAAAAGTACTGGCCCACCCTTTACGTGTCCGAAAACGTCAGGCAGTTTGGGTACACTCCTGAAGATTTCATATCAGGAAGAGTCCTCTACGGTAAAATCGTCCACCCCGAAGACCTGCTCCTTGTAGAACTCGAACTTGAGGAAAACTGCGACGAAGGCGGAAAAGAGTTTAACCGGCAGTACCGCATCCTGACACAGACCGGAGAGGTACGCTGGGTAGAAGAAAAAACCTTTATCCAGCGCAACCAGGAAGGGGAAGTGACCCATTTTCAGGGGATAATCGAAGACATAACCGGAAAGATCAAAAAAGCCTGAGAGAAAAAGAAATTAATAACTTATTTTTTCCAGGAAATTGCAGAAGGCCCGGATTATGGAGAAGATCAGGGCCCACGTACTGCTGCAGTTTTCAAAAGTTCCCGGCAAAATAATGGGAAGAGGTTCTGAATCGGGGAACAGTCCTGTCTCCTTTTAAAAATAATTGGCCCTGAAAGAACAGTTTTGCCGCCCTAAGATATTAGGGCCATATTGGGCGGCTTTTCTGCGGATTCCGGAAAATTATTTTGTTTGGTCTTTGACAATATGACCTGCCCGGTTCTCCAGTTATTCATCCCCTGCGAGGTAATCTCCCATGATCTTTATGGCGCAGTATTCGCCGCACATGGAACACGGACCTGTCATGGGGCACATGTCCCCCGGCCTGTCGGGGTCAAGGGCGAGTTTGATCTGTCCTCCCCAGTCAAAATGGGCACGCTTCTGTGCAAGCAGCAGGTCCCTTTCGCTTACCCCGTATTTCATGGAATCCCCTATGTGGGCAGCTATCCTGAAAGCGAGAAGTCCTTCCCTTACCTGCTCCGGGTTCGGGAGGGAGAGATGTTCTGCAGGGGTTATGTAACACAGGTAGTCCGCCCCTGCCCCACTTGCCATGCTTGCCCCTACCGCACCTGCAATATGGTCATAGCCAAGGGCTACGTCCGTGGGCAGGGGGCCTGCAACGAAAAGGGGAAAAGCTGACCTTGATTTGTATAAATTCACGTGTTCCGGGATCTCAGCTGCCTGGATATGTCCGCCCATGCCCTCTATTATTACCTGCACACCTTCCTCGTTTGCTCTTTTCGCAAGGCGGACATTGGTTTCTATCTCCATCAGCTGGGCTCCGTCCCTATAGTCATGGATACAGCCGCTTCGCATGGTGTTTCCCAGGGAAAGGACGACATCTTTTTTCCTGAGGGTCTCGATTACCTCGTCAAAGTGTTCTATGAAGGGGTTTTCGCAGCCATTTGTAAGCATATAGACACTGGTCAGGGAACCCCCCTTGGAGACCATACCCATCACCCTCCCTACGCCCTTTAGCTTCTCAAGGGTTGCCTTTTCCACGCAGTGCAGCACCACAGAGCTCACACCCTCGTCCACATGGGCTTTGAGATATGAGAGGATGTCGCCCTCTGTAAGGTCCTTCATCCCGCACTCCACAACCGTCTGATAGATGGGGACTGTAGTGATGGGAAGCCTGCTGTTCTCAAACACGCTTGCACGTATAGCACGGATGTCCCCACCCATGGAAAGGTCGGTAATGGTGTCAGCCCCATATTTTTCTGCGATCCTCACCTTTTCGAGCTCTGCATCCGGATCTATCCTGACAGCCGAAGTGCCCAGGTTGACATTTACCTTGGTGCTGGCACCCCTGCCTATGGCTATAGAAGGGCAGCCCTCCCTTGTCATTATAACGAGGCTTCCTTCAGCTACACGGGAGAGCAGGGTATCCTCATCAATATTTTCTCTCTCCATAGTCTGCTGCATTTCGAGGGTAAGTTTTCCTTCACGTGCACAATCAATCTGCGTGGGTCTCATGGGTCCTTGCACTCTTCCTGTATTTAATGTGGAACTGCCTATCTGTCAGTTCAATCACACATGAGTTTATAAATATATTTATATAATTTATAATAGAGATTATGTCATTATTTATTAAGGCGTACGTTAACAAAAATATTTTAGTATGACTTTGTATTTGCACCTTGTTAACCAGGAGCCTTTCATGTAGCGACATAAACCTTGAAAATCCGGGATAGAAATGACAGGATGGAAATGAAAAGAATTCTAAAAAATTTCTCCAATTGAAATAAACAGTTTCCTATCTTCCCGGAATGAATTGTACGGAAATGTATATTTATAAAAGAGTAACAAATATGTCAATAATTAGTCTTCAATTTTTTATAAATATATGAATATACTTTTATATCGCGGAGATTCTTCAATATAATATATATTTTCAATAATTACAGGCCAGAATCTACAGGCGATCAGATACAGGCGATCAGATACAGGCGATCAGATCAAGGTGCATAATATGGAAAACTCTCTACTAGACCTGATTTTCCTCTCCGATAAAAGAAAAAACGTGCTTCTCCTTCTGCTTGAAGGGCCAAAGGACATCAACACAATAAAAAAAATCCTTAACGCAGGTGCAACTTCACTCCAGCCCCAGATTAAAATGCTCAAGGAAAAACACCTTGTAGTTCAGGACAGAGAGCTTTACAGGCTTAGCGAGATAGGAAAAATCATAACCGAAAAGATGAAACCCCTGCTGGATACTCTTTCTGTACTGGAAGATAATGCAGATTATTGGGCTGACAGGGATATGAGTAAAATTCCGCATTTTCTCCTGCGCCGCATAGGGGAACTCGGGCACTGTATTACAATTGAACCCCAGAGAGAACATATGTTCGAAATGATTCCCGAGTATGTCGAAAATGCTGAAAAGGCAAAGACGTTCGAGGCGCTCAGTTCTTATTTCCACCCTCTCTATCCTTCCTTTTGTCTCGGGCTTGCAGAAAAGGGTACATCGGTGTCACTGATTCTTCCAGAATCAATCCTTAGAAGGTGGGGCGAGGATGATTACAGGGAACAAACCAGGCAGTTTCTTAAAATGGAGAATACTAAACTCCTGGTCTGCAAAGACTGTGAAATGACTCCTAATATTGTAGCGGCAGACAACTTCATGGGAATAGCTCTTTTCCCGAAAGATACTGTTTTTGACCGAAAATACGTGATAAGCTTTGAGCCCGGAGCTCTTGCCTGGGGCAAAGAACTCTATGACTACTACGAACAAAGAGCGGAACAAATCCGGGATATCGACAGCTACGCCAGCAGTACACCCTGAAAAGAAATCAAAAAAAGCTAAAAAGCTCTTCATCAGGTGTGCTCTTCACAATGTATATTAGAGGCCCTCAAGGTATATTAGAGATATTCATCAAGCCCTGTCTCACCATTTGAATATGCTTCATGCCATCCCCTGGGTACAGGCTGTTTATTATAGAGGATTTTTCTCCGTGCCTCAAGTAGTTTCGGCTTTTTTCCCATGAACTCTGCAGCACACAGGACCTTATTTTCAACCTTTCCTGCCAGTTTTTTTAACCACCTGTAGCCTTCAAAAGACCTCAGAAGGTGGTGGTCCAGGATCAAAGTGTCAACATTTCTGGCAAGAAGAAGAGCATTTTCAAACGCTTCTTTTGAAGCTTCAGGGACATGGTGGGAGAGATAGAGCGGGGGTCCGGAAGAGAAAACTACTGTCGGTTTCCAGGCAAGTACCTCAAGCACAGCTTCCCTGTCCAGGAGCTGGATATCCGAACTGTGGACAAACACCTCGGCTCCTTCACAGATCCGGGTCATCATTACCGTGCCAAACCCCTTATCTCTTGTCCCATGCGGAACAGGAGAAGAAAAACTTATGCCGTCGGAACTAATGCCTTCAGAAGCGGGAAGGGAAGAGCCCAGAAAATGAGATAGCTCTTTTCTCCTGCGTGCAGACAGCCCTGAAATATTTTGTGGACCTTTGCACCAGAACCTGACCTCTTCCAGAGGAGGGAGGGCTTCTACTGGCAATTGATAAGGGTCTTCAGCTTTCATGGGCATGTGGTCCCCATGGTAATGGCTGATTACTATATCCGTTGCACCTTCAAGGGCATAAAGGATCTTTTTCCTGATCCTGAGGGCAGCTGCAACCTCTACAGGGTGGGGAGGCAAACCGTAACGCAGGCGGGCAAGGGCAACTCCCGGATCGATCAGAATCTTTTTATCCCCGGTTTTTACAGCGCAGGCAAGAGACCTTGCCCCGAAGGACTCACACCCGAGTATTTCAATCTGCATATGTTTCTATCTGTTTGCATGAATAAAAATCCTTTTCAGGAGACATTTACGGAACTCCTCACGATTGATGTGATTGAGGCTTAAACTCAAGTTCCGTATCGTAGAGCAAATGCCAGAGATCCCCCTTTTTGTACATCCTTTCCGCATCAACTGCAGCCCCCTGCCCTATTATTTCGAACCTGACTCCCCGGCCTTTGAAAGTGACCTTTCCTAGCCTGCTTCCCATCCGGCTGTAGTCAAGGGCGTCGGCAAGCCGGATAAGGGCAGCCACTTTCAGGGTGACATCCTGCAGGTCTTCGGGCATTTTCCCGAAATCTTTTCCTTTAAGGTCCTCAATTTTCTTCTTTCCTACCTTTTTTTTGTGCAGGAAAGCCGTCCAGGCAACAACCGGCCACAGCCTTTCAGGTAATTCGGCAGGCGGGTGGCGAAGCAGGATATCCCTCCCTGCCCTGTGATGGTTCTCAAAGTCCGTAGCTACCCCGGCATCATGCACAAGGGCAGCCATTTCCACGAGTTTTTGGAACTCAGAGCCCAGCCCATGGACAGGCCCGAGGATCTCATAAAGTTCGAGTGCATTCCGGGCCACATTATCGGCATGGCTACGTTCAATTCCGTATTTGTGAAAAAGGTCTTCGAGGGGTACGGGTTCGGGCGAGAAAGCTTCCCCGGACTTTTCATCCCCAACAGGTCTGGAATTAGAGCTCATGCAGAATTCCCTTCTTTTAATTTCCTTTTTAGAACTGAAATTAACTTAAAGCTATTTCTCAGTTTTCTTTTTTGCATAAGCTGTAAAACTCTGCGCAATAGAACGTATAACAAAGTGCGTAAAAATATACCAATTCTGGGACTCAAACATCTAAAAAATTAACTAATGTAATAAATTCCTGCCTGAGTCCGCTGATAACTTAATTATTGCTGCTGATAACTGAATTGTTACTACAGATAACTGAATTATTATATATCATGTCCAGAATCTTAGTAAACAATGATAAAAATAAGCTTCAAGCAGGGAACTCTCCTCATACAGGGCAACGTCCGGGTCCCCAATTCGGCCTGGGACGAAAGGAGCGGGAACTTCAGGGCCCTTGCCATGTATTACAGAGATATCATAAGTTACCTGAAAAATTCCGGGATCGATTTTGAAGATGCTGTCCTTGACCTCCTTCCCTGTCCTGACCTTGCAGAAGCTTATGAGGCTTCGGGAAAGAAGTTGAATTTAAGGGATTACCAGGCAGAAGCCCTTGTTTCCTGGAGTGAAAATGAAAAATGGGGAGTTCTGGTCCTGCCGACAGGGAGTGGAAAGACCCTTACCGGCATCCGGGCAATTGCAGGGTGTAATATCCCTTCCCTCGTGATTGTCCCGACCCTTGACCTGCTCGAACAGTGGAAAAAGCAGCTTGAAGAAGCTTTTTCCATGGAAATCGGAAAGCTTGGGGGCGGCGAGAAGAAAATCCTTCCGATAACCGTTTCCACATATGACTCTGCCTATATTCATGCCGAAACCCTGGGTAACAGGTTCGGGCTCCTGATTTTTGACGAAGTGCACCACCTGCCTGCAGCAGGATACAGGAGCATTGCCGAATTTTCCGCAGCCCCATGCAGGCTCGGACTGACTGCCACATACGAAAGGGAAGATGAGCTGCATAAGGAACTCAACCGGCTTGTAGGGGGAAAAGTCTACGAGAAAAAAGTCTCGGAACTTGCAGGCGGACACCTTGCCCCTTATACGATAAAACGGGCTTCTGTGACGCTCACTGCCGGGGAGCAGAAAGAATACGACCAGAAATATTCGATATTCCTTAACTACCTCAAAAAAACCGGGATAGTAATGAGAAGCCCGCAGGATTTCCAGAAACTGGTCATGAAAAGCGGAAGAGACCCTGAAGCCAGAAAAGCCCTCCTTGCAAGAAATGCAGCAAGAGATCTTGCCTTCAACAGCGATTCAAAAATTGAGAAACTGAGGGAGATCCTGGAGCAGCACAGAGAGGACAGGGTGTTTATCTTTACAGAACATAACCGGCTTGTGCACCGGATTTCCAATACATTCTTTATCCCTGCGATCACGTATCGGACTCCTTCAAAAGAAAGGAATTCCATTCTCGAAAAGTTCAGGGCAGGCAGCTATAGGGCTGTTGTTACCTCAAAGGTACTGGATGAAGGTATTGATGTGCCTGAAGCAAACATAGGGATCATAGCAAGCGGGACAGGCAGCAAGAGGGCATATGTGCAGCGCCTTGGAAGGATCCTCCGAAAAAAAGAGGGGAAAGAAGCCGTACTCTATGAAATCATAGCCTCGGAAACCTCGGAGACCAGAACCGCACAAAGAAGAAAAGGAGCTTTATCTTCCGGAAAAGGTCCATTAGAAAGCCCCGGAGAAAAGGGCGGAAAAGAAGCTCAGAGGGTAAGAAAAGAAAGCTCTGAAAGACCTGAAAAAAGCTCTGAAAGACCTGAAAAAAGCTCTGAAATACCTGAAGAAAGACCTGAAAACCCTGAAAGACCTGAAAACCCTGAAAGCCAGAAAGGTGATTCTTATGCTAACTTCTGACCTCCTTGTAACCCGCATTTCCGGAGGAAAGATCAAGCCGGCATATGCAGCTTTTAATTCAGAAAACCTTGAGCTTGCAGGGCTCCTTATAGAGACTTTCGAGCAGCATGCAGGAAAACCCTACGGCGACCTCCTGGCAGAACTTGAAGGTTATGAAGAGATGAATTACCGCTTCATCCGGGGGCTTTCCCAGCTCCTTGGAAGGCGGGCTGTGGTTGAAACCTCTTCAGCTGTTGACCCTTCTACGGCCAGAGAAGCGGTTTTTGACGCCTGTACCGGGATGGCTCTTTCTCCTGCCGAAAGAAAAGAAGCGCTTCAAAAAGCCGCAAAAAAACTATCGATATCAATTCCTGAACTTGAAAAATCTCTCTGGGCAGACCTTGAGGAAAACCAGATCCTCAAAGAATTCAAACCCCTTTCCCCTGCAGAACTCCTCAGGCAATATAACATCTCCCTGACCCAGACCATCCTTTTCCGCGCTGTTGACCTGAACATATGGATAACAGGAGATTTCCAGAACGTTCTCTGGAAGATTCTCAGATCCGGGCTTATGTATTCCCTGGAAGATACTGAGGAGAAAGCAGGCGAAAACGAAGAAACTGAAAGGTTGAAAAGCGTTCACCTCCACCTTGACGGGCCAGCATCTCTTTTCAGGATGTCGGAGCGATATGGAAATTCGTTTGCAAAACTCTTTCCTACCCTCCTGAAATCAAAGGGCTGGAGCCTGAAGGCAGGAATTCTCCATAAAGGTTACCAGGGGAAACGCATCCTTGATTTAGTCCTTGACGGCTCGGAAGAGGCTTTCAGACCCATACCGGAAGCAGCCAGATATCCTGAAAGAGTTCCAGAAAGGGTTTTTCCCGACTTTCAGCTTGCAGAAGGACAGGAAGGATACAGGACAGGAATCGAGACTGAGAATGGGTTTGGGGGAGAAGAAGCTGGAACTCAGGGAGCTGAAATTCAGGGAGCTGAAATTCAGGGAGCTGGAATTCAGGAAGCAGAAACAGATATTGAAAGTGAAACTTATGACAGCACTTATGAACAGCAGTTTGCCAGCTTAAGTTTAGGAGGTTGGAAAGCAAAAAGAGAACCAACGATCCTGAAAGCAGGCAGGTACGCATTTATTCCGGACTTTTCCCTTCAGAGGGACGGGATGAAAGTATACGTCGAGGTTGTTGGTTTCTGGACGCCGGAATACCTTAAAAAGAAGACCGAAAAACTGAAGGAAGTAAAGGAACCCGTTATTCTCCTGATTAACAGGAAACTAAAGTGCTCGGAAAAAGACTTCCCTGCACAGGACGTGATTTTCTTTGACAGGAAGATTCCGGCAAATGAAATCACGCAGGTGCTTAGAAAATATGAGAGAAGAAGGCTTGAAGAAGACCTGTCGGAACTGCAGGAAACGAAGATTCATCTTTCCGGGGAACTGATCAGCCTTGATGAAATCGCAGCCGAGAAGGGAGTCCTGCTTGATGCTTTAAAAAAAGAGATCAAAGGCAGGCTTACAAAATTCGAGGAATCCGAAGAAGTCGGAAAATTCGAGGAATCCGAAGAATCCGAAAAGTACAGGAACTATGTGCTTCTTGAGAATTATTTGCTCCACAGGCAGTTACTTAAGAAAATAGACATGGAGCTTGAAAAACCAGGGGCTGCAGAAACATATGCCGGTGCAGTGAAGGTGTTTGAGGGCTTCGGGCTCGACAGCAGCCTCTATTACCCTTTACTCGAAAACCTGGGGTATAAGGTTAGCTGGACCGGGCTCAGTGAAGAGAACGCAAAAGTTAAAAAAATACGCTTTGCCTAAAAAATGTTTTTACACCAAAAAAACTCCTCGAACCCAACAACTTAGCCGTTTTTGGTCAATTTTTCAGGCAAAGCGTGCTGGTGGAAAATGTATGGAAAGCTATTGGTTTCTTGTTTCCATTGATCGGATTTCATACTTAAAATATGCGGCAAAATAACATAGGCAACATTTAGGAATGATTAAATAACTTTCACTATCAAAATGACTGATTTAGCTTTAAATAAATTCATCTTTGCCTAAATTATTTTGTTACAAATACTTAGAATCTGCCCCAAGATTTCTCGATTCTATATATCTTTTGTAATATCTTTTGTATATACTCAGATCTGTGATCGTGATCCCGAGCAGAACGACCCAACCCAGAGGAAACATTATCAACAGCAGACAATAAAATGTAATTGCTGCTATTATCGAGTCCCCAACAAACTCTTTCATAGTTTTCATTGGTATTCCACCTCCTGGTGTGGTTATCTGGGTTTGCTTCGTTATTTTTACAATTTTACGCTTACACCCAATCTTACCAATGTTTTTGCTATTGTGTGTAATACACAATAGCATACAATAATATGCATTTAATAACTTATATAGGTTTTCTGAAAAAGAGCTTTGCCTATAAAGACAACTACCCGCTAAATATGGAGATTTAACGGGTTTCCTGCCGAGGGTTTATGATTTCACCTTAAAAATATACGTAAACCTAAAAAATAATGGTGACCCCTAAAAATCCATACGATACCCAAAAAACACCCATCGTACCCAGCAAATAGCTGTTTTTTGGCTATTTTATAGGCAAAGTGAAAAAAATACGAGGTTTTTATAACAAGACTTTTTTATAACAAGACTTTTTCTAATTTCATTGCTTAAAGCGAAGATTATACCCCGAAAATAGGGGATTAGCAATAAAATTAGGAAGGCTGTGAACCTTCCATGTTAAGAATTAAATAACCTCTAATTAAATAACCTCTAATTAAATAAACTTCATACTTCAATTCCATCCATTTTTACAATGAAATTTACCTCAACTTTCGAAATATTAAGGTTAGATTCAAGATCTGTCTCGTATTCTGCAAGTAAATTTTTAATGACAACTTCTAAAGAATGTTTTAAGTCAACGACGGTTTCATCCATTAATATTGTTTTTTCAGCTTCAGTCAGGTTAAAAAGAGTCATCTAACACCACTCCCCAATAATTTAGTTTTTTATACTGATTTCAACGTTGTCTTAATCCACCACTATTTTTGTAATCCCGACACTATTTTTGTAATCCCGACAATACTTTTGTAATCCCGACAATACTTTTGTAATCCGACAGGATCTTTTAGTTACTGAGGTCTTAATTCAAACCTTGTTTTTCGTGGATTCATTCGGAAATGCAAAGATTTCTTCCAACCACAAACAGGTAGGAATTACGTGACCTGTATATTCTTACCCTTCCCACATTATCCAGTACTTGCTGCAAAAGCTGTACTATAAATTGAAATTTTTTTTCGATTCTAAAAGTCATATTATCCCCCGATAACCCTTGCTCTATTTTAGTTCAGTGGTATTATATTTTACCAATAGTATAACTGATATACTGATATAAATACTTATTCTGTATAAAATAGCCATCAAAAGCCATTATTTATGGAGAAAACCCGAGATAACTATAAATAGTAGTATTTTTTAATATTTATACTGTGGTAAAAAATATGCATCAGTTAAATGATTCACTATTTTAAAAAAATGTTAATAAAATATGGAAAACCGATTATTTTAAAACTCTACAAATATTTATATTAAATTTAAAATATTTTGCATTAGACCTATCATATTTTACAACCAATGCAAAATATTTTATAATTAAGTTAATCAGGATGTGAATTTCAGAATATTGTTCATCGAGTTTAAAGTCAATACTGCCCATCTCCAGGAAATTAAAGTTGTTTTGAGGCGGCCTGAAAAGATGTATTCTGGTAAGAGACATCCAGATTTAGACAGTTAATATGAAATCAGATCCTGAATATTCCAGAGTACAGGGATTTCATTCCACATACGCCACATTCCTTTTCACAGGCCGGAAGAGTTTCATGAACTCGTGTACTTCTTCCGGAAAATCCGTGTTTACGGAAAGCCCTATTTCTTTAGCTTCTGCGGCTGAAAGGGGAGTGCTGTGGATCATTTCTCCGCTGACCAGCTTTTCAACCACTTCATCGAGCCTGTCTTCTCCGCCGGGGCCAGGTGCAATTTTGCCTTCCAGAAGCTCTTTTGCGACACTCCGGGTAAGCTTGAGGGCTTTTCTGGAGATATCGCTCATGACAAGAGTAACATCTTCCGCGTTCTCTTTTTTCATTTCTGCGGCATAGATCCAGGAAGGTGCAGGGAAGAGCCCTCGCATGAGATCCCCTACCTGGGGGTCGATAGGCCCTATAACTGCATCTTTGTCCATTACGATTTCATCTGCTGCAAGGGCGACAATTGTGCCCCCTGACATTGAGTAGTGGGGAATGAGCACACGGGTCTTTTTGGGGTGATTCTTCAGGGCACGGGCGATCTGGATGCTGGCATGGAGCTGCCCGCCGGAGGTGTGCAGGATCAGTTCAAGGGGACAATCCCTGTATTTCCTTATCCAGCGCAGGACCTGTTCAGCATCCTCCTCATCGATGAACTGGTAAGCAGGCAGCCCTAAAAAAGAAATTGCTTCCCGTCTGTGAATCATTGTCAGTACTTTACAGCCGTGGCGCCTTTCCATGGCTTTCAGTTTTGCCAGACGCTGCATCTGGATTCTTTTGAGCTGCGACTGCGGGTAAATTACGGTGTAAAGAAAGAAAACTACGAACAAAATAAACATCAAATCCCAGAGACTGAAAGTTGTGCCTTCAATTAGAGCCAGAAAAACTTCCCCCTAAAAGATCTCACTTAAACTTCCCACGGGCACCGCTTAAGCTAACCAGAAGGTGCAATTCAAACCCACGGGCTTAATCCCCTTATTAACATTGTCCTGCCAGCTATTAATTATTGGCTATCCGTACTGCAGGAAAAAGCGATCTTATAAGGAAATTACAAAAATCCCGAAGAAAAAAGGAGAAGAAGGAGAAGAAGGAGAAGAAGGAAAAGAAGGAAAAGAAGGAGAAGAAGGAGAAGAAGGAGAAGAAGGAGAAGAAGGAAAAGAAGGAAAAGAAGGAAAAGAAGGAAAAGAAGGAGAAGAAGGAGAAGAAAAAGGATGCTGGGAAGGGATTAGAGAACTTTACATGGTTTCATGGAGAAATCAGCTTGAGCCCCATCACCCCTGAGAAAATCAGAATGATGCAGACAAGCCTGCCGAAATCCATGGAATCATTAAAGAGCAAGATGCCCAGGACAGTGGTGCCGAGAATCCCAATTCCGGTCCAGACTGCATAGCCAGTTCCTATTGGCAAAATCTTCAGAGCCTGGGAAAGGAAATAAAAGCTCAGGACCATGCAAACGACCGTAAATATGCTGGGATAAAGCCTTGTAAAACCTTCCGTATATTTCAGCCCGATTGCCCAGGCTGCCTCAAAAAGACCAGCGATGAAAAGAAAGATCCATTCCATTTTTGTTCTACACCTGTTTAGGTAATTTTTATGGGGTTACAGTGAAAATATCAATTGAAAAGTATTCAAAAGCCTCTTTCTTCTTATAATCTTGCCCGAAAGAACCCCCGGCAAGGTCTGTTAAATTTCTCAAAGGTAAAATCTCGAATATTGAGATCAGAAATAAAAATCAGAAGGAGCAAACAATAAGCCTTTAACCCATGCAGGAGAATATTTCAATATGGCAGCTCCGAAGTACCTGAAACGCTATCTTATGGTGCAGGGAGATGAAATGCCTGCCCTCTCCAGAATAACAGAGAGAATTTCAGTCGAATTTGATCCGGAAATGGGACTTGAAGAACTCCGGAATATCCATGAAGCAAGCATCAAAGAATACAGGAAATTACGGGAAAGCCTTGAAATCGAGGCCATGGAAGCCCTTGCTTATCCGGATAGTTCGGACATGCTGAAGCTGTATACTACAAGCTTCCTGGAAATCCCGAAAGCCAGTCCCTCCCTCCTTGACCTCAAGGTTGCAATTGTGGACAGGATGCTTGAAAACTGCCACTGCTGCGAGCGCCGCTGCGGGATTAACCGAAAAGAGAGAGAAAAAGGCTTTTGCCGGCTTACCGACGTTTCTCGCTACGCCTCAGAGTTCCTGCACATGGGAGAAGAGCCCGAACTCGTCCCCTCACACACGATCTTTTTTACCGGCTGCGTTTTTGCCTGTGTCTACTGCCAGAACTGGGACATTTCCACCTGCCCGGAATGCGGCACAGAGGTCGACCCCCGAAAACTTGCAAAACTTGTTGACATCAGGAGGCTCCACGGCGCAAAAAACGTAAACTTCGTAACCCCGACCCCGCACCCGCACACCGTCCTGAAAATCGTTCGGGAAATGTCGGCAAACACCCCTGTGGTCTGGAACTCGAACATGTACCACTCAAGGGAAATCGCCGAAATCCTGGAAGGCGTGGTTGACGTCTACCTCGGGGACTTCAAGTACGGCAACAATGAATGCGCTCTCAAGTACTCAAAAGTTAAAAACTACCTGGAAGTCGTGCAGCCCAACTTCGAGTTCGCCTACGAAACCGCCGAAATCCTCCTCCGCCACCTGGTCCTCCCCGGGCACCTGGACTGCTGCACAAGGCCAATTGCCAAATGGGTTGCAGGACACACCCCACAGATCAGGTTCAACCTGATGTTCCAGTACAGGCCCTGCTACCGGGCAATGGAATATCCGGATCTTGGAAGGCACCTGACCCTGGAAGAGGAAACGGATGCAATTGATATCGTGAGAGGGGCGGGGATTGAAGATTTGCTGATCTGAGCAATGCTCAGAAATAATTATAAAACTACGTATATATAACTTAATATGCAAATAAATAGTTATGAAAGGAGCTGGGGCAGCCTGCAAATTTTTAGGAATAGTCTTTACCCTTAGTCTGCTTGTTCAGGGGATTTGTGCAGCAGAAACAAACAATGAAACAAATCCAAATTTAAATGATACGCAAGCATTCGAATGGGTTCTTTTGTTACCAGTTTTTATTGGATCTCTCCTTTTTTTATGCTGGATGTGCCGGTTTTTTGATAGAATGAACTTTTGTTTTGTTACATTTTTACTCGCTGCTATATTATTGTGGCTTCTGTCATCCAATTTGATCTCAAGAGAAATACATCAGTTTTTTGTTTATTTGATCATTATTTTAATAGGTGTTGTAATTATATATGAAAGCTTTTTTACTCAAAGGAAAAAGCGTGAAAGTAAACCAATTGAATGGCTTTTCAATATAGTAAACGATATTATTGTAAGCTTTATTGCAATTTTTACAGCTTTCATGTGGCCTCTTGTGATCCTCTATTTTATTGCCTTATTATTTAGGTTTTTGTTGTTAGATAATATTTCCAGAGGAATACATCAGTTTATTATTTTGTTGATAATTTTTTTCATAGGCGCTGTATTAATAACCATGTTTAAAAAATCAAGCAAAAAAACAGGGGTGAGTGATCAAAGTAATCAAAACAACATTGGAGGAGAGAATAATATTATAATGGAACTTCACGATATATCAAGAAATTTCATAATATTTTCAATAATCCTAATATGGCCAATGATAATTTTCCTTTTTTATCGAAATGAAGTAGAATATGCAACATTTTATTGGATAGAAAGTTCAAAGTTTCCTGTATATATAATAGCTGCTTCATATATCGGCGTCATTTCTTACATTTTTTTAAGTATTGAAGAAACTTTTGGACATCTCATACCCGAATACAAAAAAATAAGCATTGCCTGGTCATATCTTAGAAGAATTATCATTGCTCCTTATATTGCGATAATAGGTTTTTACCTACTAAATTACCTCCTAAACATAGACGAATTCAGTGAGATAAATGACTATTTTGTATTCGTGTTTTCTTTTTTTGCAGGCGTATTCACCAAAACGATAGAAGATTGGATGTATGTATGGGTCCAAAAACTTCTTCCCGGAGATAAAAAGATGGAGTTTAATGAAAGAACGGAATACGAAGTTAAAGAATCAGACCTTGTCACAAAATTACGGCTTGATGAAGATCTGGCATATATGCTGTACAATGCAAAGATAAGGACAATAGAAGAACTGGCAGGCTGCAGTGCTGAGGAAATTAGAACGAAAATAAACCTTGATACTCGAAACCTGGGAGAAGAAATGGGATGCCCGGTCAAAAAGCAGGAAGAAAGACTTGGTGACTATTCCATAGATCAAATTCAAAGATATATAAATAAAGCCCAGGAGTATTTGGGCATCGATAAATCAGAATTGATCACAATATTTAATATGGACAAAGAGCTGGCCTCCAAAATTTACAATTTTGCCAATATAAGAACTATTGAAGATCTGAGTTCCCGCAACCCGAAGTATATTTGTAAAAGATTGAAGACGTGCAATGAAAAGGTAGAAGAAGATGAAATAAATGACTATATAATGAAGGCTCTATGCTACATGGCCATAAATGAATCGGACTTGGTACAAGAACTCAAAATGCCCAGAGAGCTGGCACTCAAAATATCCTATAAAACAAAAATAGACTCTATTGAAAAATTGAAAGATAAAACAGCAGACAAGATTAAGGAAGAAATGGATAAAGAGTTTAAAGAAGATGTTTCCGAAGAAGAAATTAAAAAATATATAGGCCTGGCTAAGGAATTCTCGCCAAAACCCTCATAAGTTCCTCTGTTTAATTTTACTCCCCCAAAATCTTTTTTTGGATTGGATTTCCTGATTTTCCGGTACCTTTTTTATTTCACTATTCTGATCCCCGGGCTCTCACCGGTCGGCGGAGACGACCGGCCTTCTCAAAATGAAGATGAAAATGAAAAAAGAAGCAGAGTAAAAAGCGACAACCCTATTTTTCTGGTCTGTGCCTGACCTGCTTCAGATACAGAAACTGAAAGAAAAGGAATAAGTTAAGATAGAAGAGACTATCCTTAAATTCGAAAAAATGATGAAAAAGAGCAAGAGTTAAGAAGATTAGCAGGTATACCTGAACAGAAAAATCCTTAAAGAAGAACAATCGAAGCTAATCGAAACCCTCATTATTGATACTAATTGAGAACAGATGTCAGGCAAAAAAATGAATGAAAATAACGTTAATCGAACCGCAATTGAGGAGCAGTATAAGAGGCTGCAAGCTGGGATTATAGAGGAATAAAAATGATCAATGGTGAACTGAAAAACAAAATTGATGGCATCTGGAACGTTTTCTGGTCTGGAGGAATCTCCAACCCTCTCGAAGTTATCGAGCAAATTACTTACCTGCTGTTTTTAAGGCGATTGGATGACCTGCACACGCTGGAAGAGAACAAATCCGCACGGCTCAAGCGCCCTATGGAGCGCCGTGTTTTCCCTGAGGGCAATGACCCGAAAGGCCGCCCCTATGAGGATCTGCGCTGGTCTCACTTCAAACACTTCGCCCCTGCCGAGATGTTCACAGTTGTCGACGAGCACGTATTCCCCTTCCTGCGCACCCTCGGAGGTGACGATTCTACCTACGCCCAGCACATGGAAAGTGCCCGCTTCACCATTCCCACGCCCTCGATGCTGTCCAAGGCAGTTGACCTTCTGGACAGCGTGCCCATGGAAAACCGCGATACCAAGGGCGATCTTTACGAATATATGCTTGGCAAGATCGCCAGCGCCGGCCAGAACGGCCAGTTTCGTACTCCGCGCCACATTATCCAGCTTATGGTGGAGCTGACCGCCCCCCAGCCAACAGATATTATATGCGATCCAGCATGCGGTACAGCCGGATTTCTCGTAGCTGCAGGCGAATACCTGCGAGAGTACCATCCGAACATCCTGCACGATGAGAGGCTGAAACAGCACTTCCACCACGGGATGTTCCACGGCTTTGATTTTGATAACGTCATGCTCCGCATAGGTAGCATGAACATGCTCCTGCACGGCGTGGAAAACCCTGACATCCGCTACCGTGACTCTCTAGCCCAGGAAAACTCCAGTGACGAAGAAGCCTACACACTTGTGCTGGCTAATCCTCCATTTGCAGGTTCGCTGGACTACGAAAATACTGCAAAAGACCTTCTGCAGATCGTCAAGACAAAGAAAACAGAACTGCTTTTCGTCGCCCTTTTTATGCGCCTGCTGAAGCCAGGCGGACGGGCTGCTGTTATCGTTCCTGACGGTGTCCTCTTCGGCTCCAGCAAAGCCCACAAGGAACTTCGCCGCATGCTTGTCGAGGAGCAGAAGCTTGATGCAATTGTTTCACTTCCAGGCGGCGTTTTCAAGCCCTATGCCGGAGTTTCCACTGCCATCCTCCTTTTCACCAAAACAAATTCAGGAGGCACTGAAAATGTCTGGTTCTATGACATGCAGGCCGACGGCTGGAGCCTTGACGACAAGCGCAGCCCGCTCCTGGACGAGGAAAAACTTGGTCCTGTGCCTTCAACCGAGCTTACCGAGGAAGAGCACACCAAAAACAACCTGCCTGATGTGCTGGCCCGCTGGCAGGAACGCAATAACAGCGAGCTCAAACGTGCCCGAACCGAGCAGAGCTTCTGCGTGCCAAAAGCCGACATTGCAGCCCAGGTCTACGACCTTTCCCTCAACCGTTACAAGGAAGTCGTGCATGAAGAAGTGAAACACAGACCCCCAAAAGAAATACTCGCAAGCCTCGCAAAACTGGAAGCCGAAATACAGCAGGAGATGGCAGAATTGGAAGGGATGCTAGTGTTGCGTCAATCCTCAAGGATTGAATGATTCCAAACAGCTGTAATTGATTTTATACGACAGTTTACTGCTGATGCGACACTAGGATGAAGGAAGTCCAGACAATTTCGCTCGGCGAGATAATGGCAAAGAAATCGGGCTCAGTAGATCCTTCAAAGTTTCATGATGAAGTCTTCGACCTTTATAGTATTCCTGCTTTTAACAGTAGGCAACCGGAAGTATTGGCTGGCAAATTAATCGGTTCAACCAAACAGATTGTTCAACCAAGTGACGTTCTTCTTTCTAAGATTGTTCCACACATTCGCCGTTCATGGATTGTTGGTGAGTCACGAGGCAGAAGAATAATCGCATCCGGCGAATGGATTGTTTTCCAAAGTGAAAAAATACATCCCGAGTATCTACGGCATGTTTTAGTTAGCGATCCTTTCCACTCAAAATTCATGAGCACAGTCTCGGGCGTAGGTGGATCTTTGCTAAGAGCACGTCCAGAGTTTGTAGCGAAGATCAAAATTCCACTTCCTCCCTTACCAGAGCAAAAGAGAATTGCAGATATTCTGGACCGTGCGGAGGCTCTTCGAGCCAAGCGCAGAGCCTCCCTCGCACAGCTCGATGAACTAATTCAATCCATTTTTATTGAACTTTTTGGAGATCCAATGAAAAATCCAAAAGGTTTCAATGTTGTGAAATTAAGTGAGGTTAGTGAAGTAAGCAGTGGATTGACTTTAAACAGCCAAAGAAGCAGCAAAAAAGAAAATCTATTCCCATATCTCCGTGTAGCTAATGTTTTTCGTAACAAGTTGGATTTGAGTGAGATAAAGTATATTCACCTCTCTGATTCTGAAACTGATAGATATATGCTGAAAAAAGATGATGTTCTCATTGTTGAAGGACATGGAAATATTGAAGAGATAGGTAGAGCTGCTGTATGGAAAGAAGAAATTGCTAATTGCGCCCATCAAAATCATATAATTAAAGCTCGGCTCGCTGAAAATTATATAAGACCATATTTTGTATCTTATTTTTTGAATATGTATGGCAATACAGGATATTTTTACTTTAAAAGTAGAACAACAAGTGGTCTTAACACAATAAGTACTAACAAAGTAAGAGATGTAGAAATTTTTCTACCGCCTATTGATTTGCAATTAAAGTTTGAAAAAATTGTGTTAGAAATAGAAAAAAGGCAACAATCTCAGCAGCAATCCCTTCTTGAAATCAATAACCTCTTCGCCTCACTAACGCATGAAGCTTTTGCTGGAAAATTGTTTTCACACAATCTTTTGAGCGACAAATAGAGAGGGAAGTAAATATATGAGCAATTTCGCCTTTCTCGAAGCCGAATGGCCTTCTTTGTATGAGGCTGCCATAAAAGCCTCAAATGCAGTTTATCCTGACCCGCGCACTGCCTGTTTTTACGCTCGCAGGGCTCTGGAACTGGCTGTGCAGTGGATGTATAAGCACGATTATTCCCTGCTCCTGCCGTATCAGGATAATTTGAGTGCTCTTATTCATGAGCCCACATTCAAGAAGGCTGCAGGAGAGGCAATATTCAACAAAGCACGGGTCATTATCCGGCTTGGAAATCAGGCTGTGCACAGCAACAGTTCAGTCCTGGTGGATGATTCAATAACAGCAGTGCGTGAACTTTTCCACATCAGCTACTGGCTGGCACGCACCTATGCAAGAGAAGGAAAACCTGAACCGGGACTGAGCTTTAACCCTGAAGATCTGCCAAAAACAACTGTTCCGAAGCAGACGATGGAGCAACTTCAGAACCTGGAAACCAGCCTGCGGGAAAAGGACGAAAAACTCTCGGAACTTCTGGCCGATAAATCCGCGCTGGATGAAGAACTCAAACGCCTGCGGGTTGAGGTTGCAAAGGCAAAAGAAGCTTCAGCTTTACTGCCGGACACACATGATTATTCCGAAGCTGAGACCCGGGACTTCTTCATTGATCTGCTCCTTAAAGAAGCCGGCTGGGCTCTGAATCAGGCCCGGGACAGGGAATTTGAAGTCTCAGGCATGCCGAACGAAAGCGGGGTCGGCTTTGTAGATTATGTGCTCTGGGGAGACGACGGGAAACCCCTTGCCCTCGTTGAAGCAAAACGCACCACAAGAGACCCGCGGGTCGGCCAGCAGCAGGCAAAACTCTATGCCGACTGCCTCGAAAAACAGTTCGGGCAGAGGCCAGTGATCTTCTACTCAAACGGGTACGAAACCTGGATCTGGGACGATTCCAGCTATCCTCCAAGGCAGGTGCAGGGCTTCTACAAAAAACCTGAACTGGAACTGCTAATCCAGAGGCGCAGCAGCCGCAGACCTCTCGCCACGGCAGAGATAAATTCCGCCATTGTCGAACGCTACTATCAGACCCGAGCCATCCGACGCATTGGAGAAGCCTTTGAACAGGACAATGACCGAAAAGCTCTGGTAGTGATGGCAACAGGCGCCGGTAAGACTCGAACGGTGATCGCACTTTCCGATCTGCTTATGCGCTGTAACTGGGTCAAACGTGTGCTGTTCCTGGCCGATAGGGTGGCTCTGGTTAACCAGGCGGTAAATGCCTTCAAAAAGCACATGCCCGACTCTGCACCTGTGAACCTTGTTACGGAAAAGGATACAGAAGGGCGAGTGTTCGTTTCGACCTATCCGACGATGATGAAACAGATAGAAGAGATGAGCAATGGACAGCGCCGCTTTGGAGTTGGACACTTCGACCTTGTGATCATCGACGAGGCTCACCGCTCCGTCTTCAAGAAATACAGAGCAATTTTCGACTACTTTGATTCTCTCCTTGTGGGCCTCACAGCAACGCCCAAAAATGAAATTGAACGTAACACCTACAGCCTCTTTGACCTCGAAACCGGTGTCCCCACCGATGCCTACCATCTGGAAGAAGCTGTAAAAGACGGTTTCTTAGTCCCACCAAAAGCGGTTTCAGTGCCGCTGAAGTTCCAGCGCCAGGGGATCAATTACGACGAACTCTCCGATGAGGATAAGGAACAGTGGGATGAGCTAGAATGGGACGAGGACGGCGAAATCCCTGACAGGGTAGAAGCCGAAGCAGTCAACAAGTGGCTGTTCAACAAGGACACCGTGGACAAAGTGCTGGCACACCTGATGGAGCGGGGCCTGAAAGTCGCTGGCGGTGACCGCCTGGGCAAGACTATACTCTTTGCCAAAAACCAGGCTCATGCTGAGTATATTGCCGAACGTTTCAATGCCAATTATCCACATTTCAAGGGTGAGTTTGCCCGTACCATCACTTTCAAGATCGAGTACGCCCAGAGCCTGATAAACAATTTCTCGATCAAGGAAAAAGCCCCACATCTTGCCATCTCTGTGGACATGCTTGACACCGGGATCGACGTGCCGGAGGTAGTGAATCTGGTTTTCTTCAAACTGGTGCGTTCAAGGACAAAGTTCTGGCAGATGGTGGGACGTGGTACCCGGCTGTGCCCGGACCTTTTTGAACCGGGAAAGGACAAACAATTCTTTTATCTTTTCGATTACTGCCAGAACCTGGAGTTCTTCAGCCAGAATCCGGAAACCACTGACGGTGCACTGGGAGATTCGCTTGGCACACGGCTGTTCAAATCAAGACTTGAATTACTCTCCGAGCTGGACAGGAAACTTGAAGTTGACATTGATTGCGAAATCGGCAAGGAGACCCAGGAAATATATGGTGAACCAAAAACAGAAGTTGAAGTTCGCCGCTCGATTGCCGAAATGCTGCACAGTGAAATTGCCTCGATGAATCTGAATAACTTCGTCGTGCGTCCCAGGCGGAAGCTAGTGTCGTGGCAACTTAATTTTGAGTCCTATTTATAAGCTTTGAATCCCATCTGTATCTTCATTCATGGCAAAAATAAAACTTGAAGAAGATGAAG
>NZ_JJQL01000020.1:0-66602 GCF_000979975.1 Methanosarcina sp. 1.H.A.2.2 | reverse complement strand
TTTTTATAAAATTAAGAGAATTGTCAAGTCCAGTTGGGTCAAAAAAGAAGGGAAATATTCAGTACCAATTAGTGGATACTGTCAAACTTAGGTTTTAATCTCAAAAACTTTCAATATTATTGACCACCGCTTTTTCATGTTTTTCCTTATATTCGTTTTTGGGATCCTTGCCTGCAAGGAAAGCCAGTTTGGAAAAGCTGTAAAGATCCCCGTGAAAACACCCCTTGCCCAGGTCCTGCTGGCAGTTCTGCCGGTCATCTTCGTACTGACAATCGTTATGGGATTGAGGGAGTCTCTATTTCTGGACCCAAGAGTTTCCGTAACCATTGATACCGCGAGTGGCGGCACAATAGGTTCTTCCATGGTAAGATCTATCCTGGACAGTATGGCAGGTTTATTGAGTATTAACCCGCTTTTACTACAGTTCCTCATTGACACCCTACTTCTAAATATTTTTGTAATTTTGTTCTGTGTATTGGAGTATTCGTTTGCGATGAAGTTTGTCAATGAGAAATTCTCACGTTCTTTAAGCTCATTCTTTACGTATATTGCTACATCTTCGTACTGTGTTTATTTATTCCATAGACCATTTTTTGCCCTGTGGAACTCGGGAACAAACTTCATAGTTTCTCCAATTTTACGCGATGTTATTATGGTGTTTATAGCTATTCCCCTGTTATTTTTTATTTCATACCAGGTTCAGACAATGGAACTGAACTTGAAAAGAAATTTCTCACACAGAAAATTCCCTGGAAAAAACCTGCCTTATACAAGATTTATTACAGGTTTTAATAAATAAAAATAATATGTGAGAACAGATCAAATCAAGTTAATCAGACGTAGGAATAACCATAAAAAATTGTAGATAAAGGTAGAGAATAAGAAAAGGACAGGAAATAAGACTCAGTACCAAAATCCAGTGATGAATGTAAAATTAAAAATCACTGGATTTTATAATTGGTTACAATTCTTGTGATAAGATCTTTGGATCGCGGTTTTTTGAGCTCGAATACTGATTTTGATTAAAGGCCGGATTCTTCTTGCGAATTCAGAATTTCAATCAAGAAATGCAAAAATCACTAGATTTTGGAACCGAATCCAGCTAACTGAAGAATATATCTTTAAATATATTTGTGCCACTACTTTATCAGAAAATTTTAAATATTATAAAAATAATTAAGAATTAACAAGTTATATAAAAACTTGGAAAAACAGAAAAACGGAAAAACGGAAAAACGGATTTTCAGATGATAAAAATATTTGGATATTGGGAAAGAACCTAAACTCCCAATTCCTATTCTATTCTGAACCAATTCTCTTAAAACATATACGGTAGGCTGGTAAAAACAGAACTGTTCATATACACAGATCTGACTCTAATTCCGGAATTTGGTTTTCGTAACACGGATTCCCCTGGCCTGCAGCTTATAAATATTTTTGTTGAATAGATAGAAGGTTCTATCGAACTTAAAATTACAGTGGGGCAAAGTTCAATCTCAACTTCAGTAAGCTAAAAAAGTGATAACTGAAGCTTTCCGATGTATAAATTTTCAGTCTCCCGATGTAAAAGTCTGATCTTACTGTTTTAGAAGTACGGGACGCGGCAACTATCGGAGATAGGCATTGATTGGAATAAAAAGATCTTTTAAAAAAAGCATTGAAGTTACGCTGAGGGGGAGATCTGAACGGGTGGCCCATTCAAACCCCTCTCAGGCTATACTTTTCCGACTGTATTTTAATCGTTAGACCCTTGCATTTATGGGAAGTCGGACAGTGAACTTTTGTAGAAAAGTTTCCTTCCCAAGGGCTCGGGACCTGTTACCAGCAGGTCGATTTTTACAGCCAATATTGATTATATATTTCTGAATCATAAAGCTTTTTATATTTGCTACTTTTAAAATAACGTTTAGCTGGAACTTTACCAGAGTTTCCGGACTAAGAAAAAAAGGACAGTGAATACGTGAAAAATACCAAAATCGGTAGCTGTAGCTATGTTTTAAATCTGAATGTACTGAATTGTGACCTTCAAGAGTATAACAAAGTTTTTAATGTTGCTCTTTTAAAACTGTTATCTGGAGTGAGGGGGACCTTCTCCGGATCTGTACCCCTGATTAACCCCACTGAGGTGCAGTTGTGAACGGATCAGAAGGAAACGAAGCCACATACGAAGACCTGAGAACCAAAATCCGGGACTTCATAGACCTGATAGAACCCAAGCCAAAAACGGAAGGGGAATGAGACTATGACAGAAGACAAAGTCAATACCGGGCTTACGTTCAGGGATGAGGTCCTCAGCAAATATCACAAAATTCCTTTTGATCCGGACACGGATAACAAGGACCTGAATGAAGAGTTAGCTGACATCCTGGTCCTGAACCCGGCTTTAAGAGATATCCTGAGAAAGAACCCGGATAAATGGGGAATCGAAGACTTCAAGAAAGTAGCTGAGATCCTGGGCCAGTATGCCTTTGCAGGCTGGGAAATCAATGATGTCCTGGAGGCTTACGCTCCGGAGGGCTGGGAAGCTCTGGGAGAATCCCTGAAAAAGGAAATCAAAGAAAAGTACTTTGACAAAAAAGAGCTGCCTGCTGATGACTATTTTTCAATAGATTTCGATATACACCCCTTCAAAGTCTCAAGTTTAGGCATAGAGAAATATTACAAATATAAAAGAAATGACGGGCAGGAAATTGAAGGCTGGGAATTCATCACAAATACTCCTATCATAATTAATTCAATAGGAGAAAGTATGGATGATGAGGCCTACATGTACCAAATCAGGTACAGGACCGTAACAAGCCAGGAGTTTAAGAAATGGGTATTGCCAGAGGTCCTTCTCACATCAAGCATGAAAGAGCTTTCAAACTTAGGAATTCAGTTTGTGGATGCGGACCAGAAGGACCTAAAGTTATACTTCAAGCAGCTTTTAGGTCATTCCTACAAGATCCCCACAGAATTCACTGCCAAGACAAACGGCTGGAAAAAGGAAAACTCCATCTATGTTACAGGATCCTTTGCACATTTAGCCCATGGAAAAAGAGAGATCCTTGCTCTAACCGAAGAGATAGCAGCAGCCTATGAGGTAAAAGGAAATAAAAAAGAATGGATTGAGAACCTCACTCCTCTCCTGGAATATGACTTAATCAGACTGAAGTGCTATGCAACAGTAGCAGCCATGCTGATCCGGTTCATTGGCGTAAGGTCCTTTGTAGTCCATAACTACTATGAGAGCAGCGGGCTTAAGTCCGTATCAATGCAGCTGGCCAGCTCCCTTGTAGGTAATCCTGTAGAACTCATCAAGGATGCAGACTCGACAAAGGTAGGCATAGAAAAAACCCTGGAATTCAACACGGATACCCCTATCTATTATGACGAAACCTCGAATAACGAAAGATTCAGAGAAGCAATATACATGATAGGTAATGAGCAGGGGAAAGGCAGAGGAACCAAAGAAGGAAAAATAGAAAAAGCAGCCAGATGGAAAACTGTGGTCCAGACTACAGGAGAACAGCCTCTAACAAAAGCAGACAGCACCAACACAGGCCAGCAAATAAGGGTCCTGGAAATCTTTGAAGGAATCCCACGCCTGGAATCAGATTACATCGAAAAAGTAAAAGAAACACTGGAAAATAACTATGGGTTATTCCTGGATGAAATTGTCCAGACCATTTTTAAAAGAAAGGACAAACTCAAACTTATTTATAAAAACCTGAATTTGTTTTTTGAGAAATCAAAAACAGTATTTGCTGACCGATCAAAAACCTTTTTTATTGCCCTTGCTGTAGGCGGCTGTATCCTGGAAGAAGTCTTTGAGAAAAACGGAATTCCTACAAAAGAACCTCACAGGATATGCAACAGCTATTATCAAAAAGTAGTGATTGAAGACCCTACAATTCCCTACTATATGAGAGCTCTGGATACAACATACTCCTGGCACCTCAGAAACAAGAAGCTCTTTGAATACACTAAGGAGCTGGACCCGGAAGAAGTCTTCACCTATACAAAGGGACCTGTAGAACTCCTGGGCTGGATCTCGAAAGATGCCATCTATTACGACCCGGATAAACTGCAGGATTACCTGGTTTCTAAAGGCTTCAACTTTGAAAGGGTAATTCAGGACTGGAAGAACAACAATATCTTAGAGCCTTCAATGGAAAAAACAGAGACAGGAGAACTAAAATATAAGTCCTGGAAAAAATACACTACTATAAACGGCCAGAGAATAAAAGGCATAAAGGTCCCATTCGCAAAGTTACAGGAAGTTCTGGAAATAAGGAATGAAGAAATATACGATATGAAGGACAATGACAAAGGAGAGATAGAAGAGATACAGGTTTCACTCATAGAAGCTTGCAGCAGATATCTGGCAGAGAATCCAAAATTTAAGAATGTTTCGTACACTCCAGAAGACGTTGCAGACATATTCATAAGATCTAAGGATAGGGAGGAACTTTTGATATTTGGAAGAGATAGGATACTAGAAGCCTTTAGAAGCTGTAAAAAACGAAAATAATTGAATTTACTCTTTCTTTTGTTTAATCTTCCTTTTTTCTCTTTTTTTTTGTTATTTCCAGGATTAGAAATTCTTTTTTCTACTTTTTTTTTGTATTTGTTTACCGCTATCGTTTTTGGTGGAACTAAGGTATGACTAAGGTAGAACTGAACTGGAACTAAGGTATGATTAAGGTATAACTACAATAACTATTCTCTAATCATACCTTAATCATACCTAATTCCCTAACCTAATCAGTATCAGTTGCCACTTTTACCCCTTAGTTCCACCAAATGGAAAATATAAGAATATATTTTTTTGAAAAACCTTTTTTGAGATTATCTCTTAATTCAAAAGTTCAATCTGTTTAAGTCTTTTATTTGGCCAGACCCCCGGCTTAAAATCAGGAATATTTCTCCTGGAACATTTTTCCTGGAATATTTCTCCTGGAACTTTTTATCCCGGCAAATCCTTAAGTATGCAAATCCTTAAGTATATATCTCATGTATATCTAATATATACATGAGGTATACATATGGTTCAAGCAGTGATTAACATTGATGAAAAAACAAATCGTGTTCTCAATATCATTAAAGCTCAATACGGCTTGAAAGACAAAAGTGCAGCTATCATCCATATGGCAGCTGAATATGAAAAAGAAATTATGGAGCCTGAGCTCAGGCCTGAATTTGTTGAAAAGGCCCAGGAGATCATGGAACAGGAGCCCATAGATGTGGGAACAGTTGAGAACTGGAAAAAAACGCTTGACTGCTGAGCTCATATGTATCGGCTACAAGTAAGGCCAGAAGTTCAAAAAATCGTTGAGAAGCTGGCAAAGAAAGACAAAAAGCAAGTTGAAATCATATTCAGCAAAGTAAATGAGATCCTTCAGGATCCTCATAGATACAAAAATTTAAGGTCTCCTCTCAATCACTGGAAAAGAGTACATATTGACTCTCACTTTGTCCTGCTTTTTTCTGTGGATGAAAAGGAGAAAATTGTTATTCTGGAATATTACGGACATCACGACGAAGTATATTGATAGTGACGTAGGGGGGTTACTAATGTTAAATCAAAATCAGATTATTCACGAACTAAAATCATTTGCATTGGTGTTTTATAAGGAACAGAAAAAACATGGGTCATTAGAGGACTTCTACGAGGGCCGTTTTCATGGGGCTTCTTCGGCTCTTTATTGGACTGGTACGCTTACCCGGGATGAGTTAAATCAAATCGAAGAAGAAGCAAAAGCTGAAGCTGGGATCATTTCTTAATCTTATCCTGCAGGCCTCCGGACCTTCCCTGCAGGGACCCTGAGGGCTGGATCCGGACCAGGACCCCAGGCCTCAAAAGTATCTTTCAAATCTACTGCTGTCGGTTCCGGCTCCGGCTGGTCGGGCTCCTTGTATGTGAGTAACTAACCGCAATTTTAACAGATCTTATATAATCTCTATAAAAAAATCTAGTTTTAAGTAGATTTAGAATCCTTTTATGATCATGTCCCTTTTTACTAAAGTTTTAAGGAAAAACAGAGAACTTGAACAGAAAAAGCCCGGAGCATTATCCAAGGGTAAGATAGCTACCCTCATTGGTGGCGCTCTGCTGATGATAAGCCCAGCCTCAGCAACTGAGGTAAACTGGACTGAGATAACTACCGTAATTGATGGCTTTGTTGGAATCGTTCCCAGCTTTGCAGCCATGATAAGTGCAGTAATGCCTATCATCCTGGTAATCGCCCTGTACACATTCATCATAAAGTTCTGGGATAAAATCCTCGGCGCCATTGATAACGCATTCAGTGGCTTCAGGTAACGGAGGCATTTAAAATGCCTCGCCTCCTTTTTTTTTCAGTTTCTTTTCTGCTTCTCTGCTCCCTCTGCCTTCCAGCAGCTGCTGCAAATGTCAGTGTTTCTTTTTCAGACCTTAACCTGGTCCATTCTCAGGAATTCGACCTCTACCAGGTATCTGGCGATCAGATAACCTATTTAGGAACTTTCAACGCTTCAGAAACAGTCCTGGAATTAGATCCAGCTTACTCTTACCATGCAATCATGAAGCCCAGTAAATGGTCCTGGCTTGATGATCCTTTTACTGCAGTAGAAGGAGCTCTCAGAACTGCTCCCCCAATACTCAGCTTTTTCATGCTCTGCATAATTATCCTGTTGCCAGTGACTATTATCTTTAAATGGAGGCGGTAATTTGAAAAAAGTAATTTTTTCCTTGTTGCTGCTTTGCCTGCTGGCTGTTCCGGGTTCAGCATGGGAATTATCTTTTGAAGGTCATCCTGATGATCTTGATCCTGATGAAAATATAAATCAGGGAACAACGGGATACACAATACAGGGCAGTACAAATCATTATATGGAATTTTCCCCTAGTGTGACAAAAGAATTTTATATAAATGAAGAAATTGACGATTACTTTGAGTATACAGTCTCCTGGAAGGCAACAACGGGCGGGCAGTACGGGCGCACAGGTATCACGTATTACGATGCTGCCAACAACATTGTATTCTCTGATACAAGTATGACAAATTTAGTTTTGTCTACAACTCAAATATTTTACACCAGGCATATTTCATACGTAGAAAATCAAGCTGGAACCGGGGTGGATTGTTTTATAGACGGGGTTCTCGCAGAGTCTACGGCTTACACTTTACAAACACATAGTCCAATTGTAAAAGTAAGAATAACCCAAAGCGGAATTGCTAACAGTGGGTCTAGTTCTGTTAGATACGATGATTTTTCCACTCATCCGTCCTTAATCTCTTGTGATCCAACTGCTATATGGTCTGACTCAAACCAATATTTCAGGGTTTCTCATCCTACATATCTATTTACAACCTGGAACGTAAACATAGTATCACCAAGTGGGGAAATAATTAAATCCTTTTCAGCTGTGGGACCTTATTCCGAATCTTCCATTTCTACGGCTCTCATGAATTTTTCAGGAACTTATGACATAAATCTATATGCATATGAATCTCAATACGAAAATACATACCTATACGATACGCGTTCATTCACATTTACTCGACCATCTTCAATTTATGTAACATGTCTTGACTCTGTCACGGCGGGCAGATCTCTAAAAGTTTCTTGGGAAATGAACCCTTATATGTCCGGGTGTTCATTAATCTGTGATCCTCCAGGAATTAATAATCTAGATACATACTCTATTACCTCTGCAGAAGGCTCTCATTATTTCTCAATCCCTTCGGATACCCTATCAGGTACGGCACTAATCGCTCTAAAAAGTCCAACAGGGGCAACACTCGCATATAAAATAATTGATGTGGTAGGGGTGGGGGCTGCCTCAACAATCGAACTAGATAAAAGCACATATTTAAACACTGATAAAATCAGTATTTTTTATGATGCTCTCCCTCCTTCTACTGATATAAGGTTACAGGGCTCCTTAAACGGGGTCATAACTCTTGAACAATCCTGGATCAAAACAGGCTCAGGAATTTTATCTTATCAATTGCCGGGGGACAACTTAACTTATTTATCTGTCATCGCAGCAAATGAGGGCGAACTACTCGCAGAAGATCACGCAAGGGTAGCGTATGGAGAAGATTATGTCTTCTATGGCTCGGTCTATGACTCCTATACTCAAACACCAATTGAGGGCGCAGAAGTAAACCTACAGGGAGTCATAGTTTATTCTGACGGGGCAGGGCGTTATAGTATTCCTACCTCCCCTGGATCAAAATCCTTAACAGTCAACACAACAGGATATAACACTCACTACGAGACAGTATCTCTAACTCAGGTAACGACTCTTAAAAATATCTATCTGGTTCCTCTCTCAGAGTCTACGGGTGAAACAGGGTTAATATATGGGGCATGTTCTGATTATGAAACAGGGCAGTCCATAGAAACAGCTTACATACAGATCTCGAACACAACCGGAGTTACATTCTCAGCTCTCGGGCGGTCAGTCACCGGAGCATATGTCTTTGAGGATCTTCCTAACGGTTCAGTCTGGACCCTCAAAGCCAGTAAAACAGGTTATGACAATTACCAGCAGCAGATAACAGTTAACGGCTCAACCTTTCAACTTATCCGTTTAGTCTCCCAGGACTATGGAGGCAGCACTCCTCCAGGAGACGATGACGGAGACAGCACAGACGATAGACCAAGCAGGGAAGCTGCAAAAGATTCCCTGACCTGGCTTGAAGAAACAATGCCTGGCTTGGTGAAGCTGGCAGTATTGGTCTTTATGCTGGCTCTTGTGGGCTGGAGGTTCTAAGGTGGCCCGAAGGCCTTTATTTTTCTGCCTCCTTCTTTTCTTCCTCCTAGCTGCTGCTGTCTCTCCAGCTTCAGCAGTCACAGAAATCCAGGAAGACCACATAAAAAGCTTTAACCTCTCTGCTCCGGAAGGGCTAACTTTTACAGGTGTTTCTGTTTCTAATATCGATCCCAATAGCAATACTACGATTTATTTAGATTCTTATGGAGACATTTATACCCTGAACGTTATTTCAACAAAATCTTATCTTTCAAAATGGAATTTTAATATCTCCCTAATATCTCCTAACGGTACTGTTCAATATACCACCTTATCATCTATAGCCCCACTCGCCACAGATTATGATTTAGAAATACAATATTTTTGGGATTCTACATTTGATAATATTTTTGATATTGACGTATATACAGGAATTCTTCCTCTTTCTGCAACACTTACAACAGGAGATCCAACAGTTCCGGCAAACTTGCCTGATAACGGGGTACTCCAGTTTACAACAGTATCAGCCAGCAGCTCCAGCTATTTTGATCTTATATTATATGCCGCAACACATGAAGAATATTTAGATCAATTAGCTAATAATTTATGGGCTCCAGCAGAGGTAGTTGTTTCAACTGCTTTTAGCTGGGCATGGGATCAGGTCCTTTCCTTCGTTGGCTTTATTCCGTACATAGGGGATGACTTGGTAACAGCTATTCTGATAGCCAGCTACATCATAGACGAGATTTTCTTTTACTTCAGTCTGTTTTTTATTGAGTATATAGAAACCACTATTCTTGCTATTGAGTTCTTCATGATCACGTATTCTCTAAACAGGACCCGGACAAAGAACCCGGTAAAAATGCTCAAAAACGTAGTCAGTGATCAGATAGCCGTTTTCGAATGGATCATAGAGAAAGCAAAACTCGCAATTGATCTCTTAACCTCAATAATTCACACTATCGCCCAGGTAGTCCAGGGCCTTAAACCGATCTAAGGAGATTAAAAAACTATGAGCCTCTTCAGACGTGGAAATAAAGTAAAGGTACTCAAGATTATTCCTGGAACTTCAAATCTGGAATTAAAAAGTATGGTCCTCAGGGATAACATGCTTCATGACAGGCTTGAAGATTCAAAATATACTGTCTCAGCCCGGCCAGTACAACTCGATGAACGCGGCAAAAAAACAGATCTCTATGCAGTGGACCAGGAACGCGGCTGTGTGGTGGATCTGGATATCTTCCGTGATGAAAACTCCTACGTGACAGATGTAGAAACCCCTTCTGGCCGGGTTCAGATGACAATCAAGACAAATCCTGCTTTAATGTGCGATATCACCCAGGGAGCAATACTGCAGGAGGCTTTCAAGATCAAGCCCGAAGCCAGGCAGCTGTTGGCCAGTATCTTCTTCGGTCTGCTCTTCGGGTTCTTCTTCGGTTTAATGTTCTAAGGTGGTCCTGATGCACTCTAAATCTGAATTATTCTGTATTTTCATAGGTTGCTGTAGTGGTTATGCAGCCGCTCTAGTTTCTTTCAATCAACTCTTTGAGGGTCTTTGTTTTCTGATCATCGGTCTCTCAGTTGAATATTGCTATAAACTCACTAAAACGAAGTCAATAGAACAGATCTGAGGTGGTCCTGGTGGCAAATGAAATTGCAGAAAAATTAAGAGAAAAAGAGAACGGGAAAGTAAGCGATAATTCCGACATTGCCCTTAAGCGGTCTACGGTTCACGCTCTGATTAATCCCACAACTGACGCGATGTATGATCTCAGCCAGCAGCAGATAACTGCAATGTCTCTCTACGGGGCTGTAGATCAGTATGTAATTCCTCTTCCCGGGGTAATGTGTTTCATGAACAGGGCAGCTTCTCTCTCTGCATCCAGGGACCGCCTGGGCAGACAAGAGGCTGTAAACACCATAATTCCAAGGCCTGTAGTTCCTACCCTTTACCCTCAGATGGAACCTGGACAGGGCCCCAAGAAGTCCCTTTTCTCCTTCCTGAAAAAGCGTAATTCTCAGCAGGCAGCAGGAGGCCAGGATGCAGAACGATAAAAAGTTTTTAGGGCTTCCTTACCTCCTTGCTGAGGCTCTGAGGTCCCAGATTTACAATATAGACTCAACCCTGAGGGCCAAGATTTCCCTGGTAGCTCTGATTTACAGCATTACTGCAGCTGTGGCAGAGAAAGAAGGCCTCAATAATGAGGACAAAAAGCTGATGGAAGATATCCAGAAGGACATCAGTACCGTAAGAGGGACCTATGAGCCTATCCTGGATGATCCGGAAAACGTGCAGCTCTCAGATGAAAGACGAAAAGCAATAGAAGGAGCCCTGGACATTACAAGGCTTCAGCTCATGACTCTTATCCATAAACACGAACTTATCACGGAAAGCATGATTAAAGAAATTCAGGGCAACAGGTGGCTTTAATGGTTTTATGGACAGTTGACTCATTTGAAATTCAGAAACTCTGCTTGCTTGTGGGCCTGGTTTCCAGTACTTCCGGGTATATTATGGGGAAATTTTCCCAGGCTCAGATAATTTCCTTCCTTAAGTTCATTTTTGAAACAAAGGAGGTAAAAAGCTGAACTCCTGGGAAGAAAAGTTATACAAAGAATTCATATTAAGACCCGGCGAACATGGCCTGGAAATCGGAAACACAGGATCCGGGAAAACCACCCTGATGTACTGGCTCCTGGAAGGTTTCCTGAAGGCCAGAACACAGCTTCCTCCGGACCAGTGGGAAACCCTGGTCTGGTTTGATAGAGGGAAATCTTCTGAGGTCCTGCAGCTGTGCAGGATGGCTCCTGTAAGGCTGCTTATTCCAGAATCCTGTGATGTGAATGTTACTTTTTTTACAGATCCTGAGGACGAAGAGGTCCAGCATTACGATATCGAAAAGAGGTACTTCCAGGACCCGAAAGAAGTATGGAATCTCCTTGACAGGGACCACATAAATGTGCTTTGTCTTCAACGGTTTATCCTGCATCCTTCTCTGGTAGCTCCTACGACTGCCAAGCTTTTTGAGGCCCTTATCCTGAAAGCAATGAACTATGACCTGAAACCGGCAGGATATTCCTATTCTCTCATGAAAGGAAAGAATCCGAGGGTTGCTGTCTTCCTGGATGAGCTTAACAACATAGCCCCAAGCAGAGGCCAGGGTTTCTCCGGGGATCAGCAGGCAGGTGCAATCCTGCAGCATAATGCAGAGCAGCTGAGAAGCCAGAATGTGAGGCTTGTTGCTTCATCTCATGGATGGAGAAAACTCAGGCCCGGTATCAGGTCCTCTTTCCAGTTCCTGATCTCCCTGAGAGGCGCAAATTACCCCAGCAGTGAGCAGCCGAAACTGTACAGGTTTAACCGGCTCTTTGAGAAGCTGGAACCCGGGCAGGCAATTATTGCTTTTCCGACAAAGACTTTTACGGATAAAATAAGGATTCCCTGGTACGGGAAAGGTGAGGACCTCGGATATATCAGGTACATAGGACACCTGAAACCTGAAGGAGATAAGCCCAGGACCTCAAAATCAAATGTCTCTCTGGAGGACCTGGTCCTGGCCCTGAAGGCTGTAGCTTCTTCTCAGTAACAACTGGTTATTTATAGAAAAACTCTATAAATTATATATGGGGGTGAGGCATGGAGCTATATTCTATTGTAGTTGCACGAAACCTCGGGATAGGAAAAAAAGACAGAGAGCAGATCCACCCTTCTATTGAAAAGTTTCTGAAAAAAATAATAGATATGAATGGGCTTGATTTAAGCAATACAATAAATGTAGCACTTGAAAGCCATCTCCGAGAAAAACGTTATCTAACTCCTGAAGCACTTGAAGTCCTGGAAAGCATCTCTGATCTCGAGAAGAATATATTTGAGTTAGGGGTAGAGTCAACAGCTACCGAACTCAACGAAAAACATATACAGATGCTGGTTTCAAGATTTAAGAACAGTGTCCCACAATCTTAAGATAGTTAGGATACTATCTTTTTTAGTTTTCGATGTACGAAAATGACCTTTTGCTGGAACGCGATGCAGCCCGGGACCTTCCCGAAACAAACTTTCTGGATGATTTTTTGCTTGACTGCCAGGTCCGGAACTTTTCACCCCGGACAGTTCAGAGCTACAAAAGCAACCTGAAATATTTTTTATCCAGGCATCCTGTCCGGATATCTCCAGAGGACCTCAAGATTTTTCTTGTCCATATCAGGGATGAAAAAGGATATGCTCCTTCTACGGTGGAAAATTACTTTGCTGCTCTTTCTTCTTTCAATGACTTCCTGGAATGGGAAGGAGTTATTGAAAGAAATGTGGTACCTCAATTCAGGAAACGGTATCTGAGGCAGTACAAAGACCAGAGGAATGAGGAAAGGCAGCTGATTAGCCTGGAACAGATGAGGGACCTTATAGACTCTGCAGAGTGGATCTGTCATAAGGCTATGTTTGTATTTTTTGCAAAAACAGGAGTTAGAAGACAGGAGCTTATAGACCTGGATGTCCAGGACCTGCACGTTTTAAAAAGGTATGCTGTCCTGAAGCCTCATGCGAAAAGAAGCAACCGGATAGTGTTCTTTGATGATGAGTGCGCCCAGGTCCTGGAGACGTGGCTGAAATGGCGGTATAACAGGAAAATAAGGATAAGTGCCCTGTTTATAGGGGTCCAGGGTTCCCGGATATCCAGGGATGCAGTTTATGAGGCTGCAACAGAACACGCTTTGCAGCTGGGCTTCCATAACCCGGAAGGCCTGCTGAATGAGAAGTTTACTCCTCACTGTTTCCGGCACTGGTTTACTACCTGGATGAGGCGGGCTGGCTGTCCAAGGGCTATTATCCAGGAACTCAGGGGTGATACAAGGAAGGAGGCAATAGACATTTACGACCATATCACCCAGGATGAGCTGAAGGAAGATTACCTGAAATATATTCCTAAGCTGGGAATAAAATTATAATTTGGAAAATTGCTCCTTTTAGGGAATGCGGCAACCCATCAAAATTTAATTTAGAAGAGTTAAAAATAAAACCGGGCTGGTTTTTGAGAAAAGGCCGGAAAAGTTAGCGCTGAGGGGGAGATTCGAACTCCCGTAGCGCGTGAGCACTACCGGTTTTCAAGACCGGCGCCGTAGTCCGCTGGGCTACCTCAGCATGTTGAAAATATACTTTTAAATGTAACTTTTTTTGGCTTTCCGGATAAATCCCGGCAAACCGTCCTGATATTCCGGGACGCGTATACAGAGAACCTGATTATTATATATAAAATTTGCGAAGAGAAATAACTCTTCGCATTTCTGTTAATTACAGTTAAATAATTATTCCTGGGACTCGGAAGTCTCTTCTTTAACTTCGGTTTCGGCTTCAGCCTCGACTTCAGGCTCTGCAGGTGCAGGGACTTCAGCTTCAACTGTGAGCTTTTCAATGAGCTGGACTTCTGTGAGACCGGCGTACTTGAAGAGTTCGGATGCTACCCTGTTCTTTGCCATGAGCCAGCGCTGGTTGAAGGTCAGGCCTGTGGGCACATTGATCTTTGCGACACCATCAGCTATTTCGACTTCTGTGTCACGAATGCCGGTATAGAGGGCAAGAATACCCTGGATCTTTTCAACATCATTCTCAAGGATCTTTTCAATGGTGTACTCGTAGCTAACAGTCTTGCCTGCAAGGGGGCTGTTAAAGTCTACAGTGACCCTGCGGCCGATAACCCTGCTGACAACTCCTCTTCTGCCGTCCAGTTCAACAGGCATGCCGGGGTGAACATTTCTGTCCGGGAGCTTTGTTATGGAAACGGTCTCTACGAGACTCGGGTTGCTTGGGCCGAATGCCTTTTCCGGAGGGATTGAAACTGTGCCGGAGTAACCATCTTCCTTTCCTTCAAGGTCTTCATCAAGGCCATCGATTGTGTGCCCTGCTCCAACAATAACGACGTCTCCGCCGTAAAGTCCGCGGGGATTATAGATCTCTTCTTTTTTTGCAAGCTCTTCGTCTGTTGTGTCGAAAATCCTGCCGTCCTCAAATCTACCTGTGTAGTTTAACTTTATGAAATCGCCTTTCTGAATTGCCATAATTCTCAACTCTTCTATTAAATTAATTAAATTTGATAAGTAAGGAAATTATCCTTTATTAGTTAAATTCCTGAACTTTTAGAGTAAACGCGTTTCACGCTATAGAACTCTGGCTTTAATAAGCTTTTTGGGAACCAACAGGGTTGCCTGAAACCTCACTGGTCGTTGTAAAAATTTTAATTTATTGTAATTTATCCCATAACCAGCACCTGCTGCCATTATGGAATATTTGGGGAAAAGATTCGGCCTGTAATACGGAAGAAAAGTCACTTTCATTTTCGTCTTAGAAACTGTCCTCTGAGGCAAAAATACCCTTTTTTGCAGCTTTGTCAGGCAGGGACAGAAGTTCCGGCAGGAAGACTTTAGTCTGTACCAGTTCATTCACGCCGTCATTTTGTCAGATAAACATCTTTTGAATCAAACATAACTCCAGAGTCTAATTATCTCTATCATGTGACTGTTTATGTCTCTGAATACAATAAAATCTTAAATATATCCTTGAATATTATATTTAATGGGGATTAGGAAATATAGTGGATTTTATCTGTTTGGTCAACAGGTTTGATTTTTCATCAGTAAAACGGCTGAGGCCAGAAAAGCCTGACAGAAAGGATCTCATTTTCAGGAGAGGTGTATGGAAAAAAGACTTATGAGAATAGGGATTTCCCTTCCCGGGGAGCTTCTGGATAAGTTTGATAAAGCCCTTGTGAAGAGAGGATACTCCTCACGTTCTGAAGGCATAAGGGATGCCATAAGAACATACAACCAGCACTATGAATGGATGCAGCAGATAGAAGGCAAAAGGGCTGCAAGCATCTCTATTGTATACGATTGCTCAAAAAAAGGCGTAACAAGTACCCTGGCAGAAATTCAGCATGAATACATGGATCTGATAAGCTCTTCAGTCCATTTCCATATGGAAGAAAATTTCTGCTTTGAAGTGATAATCCTTGAAGGGGACGGAGAAAAAATAGTGGAACTGGCTGAAAAAATACTTAGTTTAAAGGGAGTTAAGCACGCCAGATTAACAACCGTACCTGAAGAGAGGACAGTGTCAACTATCCCTGAGCTAAAGACTCAGGGACGTGTCTAACAAGCCCTGGTTGACCAGATCCCCGATTTGGAGCAACGGAAAATAGGGAACCGATAGGAAAGAAATAGTTACCCTGAAATACCGCCTCGGGTTCAGGCTCTAAGGATACCAGTTAAACAGTCCTGAGAGGTAGGGAAGTGCTCGCATCGCTAAATCTTTCTGACGCGTTCTTCCCCCGAGCTAAAGACTCCGGGGTTTCCTGCTGAGGATTTATGAGCGGAGTGAACTGAAAAACTTATCTAATTTATATACAACGATGGTTTCATTTCTTTCAATTCTAGCACTTCAGGAGATATATGGATCTTGCAAAAATCCACGCAAAGCCAGATCTATATTTAAGAGGTTTTAAAAAAACACTATGGGATACCGCAGGAATTTTTCTTCTGAAGGGATGGAAGCAAATTGAAAAAGAAAATGTTGGAACTGTTGACGATACCATGCTTTCGGAAATCCTTAGAATTCAGGCAGAAGGATTTAAAAATGAAAGGCAGGGGGAAATTATAAAATATTCACAGAAATTCAGAAAAGTCTTTTATGTAATTAAGAGACAGGATAAGGTAATAGGCTACTGCATATATCACATGAAGCCGTTTTTGTCATCCCGGGGTTTTGAGAAAAAATCTGTAATTTATTCTATTGCAATTGACAGTAAATTCAGAAAGAAGGGATTTGGCAGGAAGCTTCTGGAAGAAAGCATCAGGGAAATGAAGTTGAATAGGGTATTTTCTGTCCTCCTGTATGTAAACGTAAACAATATCCCTGCCATAAAATTATACGAGAAAACGGGTTTCTTGATAGTCAAAGAAGTAGAAAACGTATGTGGACAAAAGGAGATGTGCTACAAAATGGAACTTAAACTTTTTTGATTTCAGGACTCAGAGGGTATATTTATATAAAAATTCGGTTTTACAGTCCAGTATGCCTGTAGTTCATAACTTTATATCTGCAGCAAAGGAAAGAGTTTCTTTTAATAGCAGCGACAAAACCCACGGAGAATTATATCAATGGCTTTCCACTTTAAGGTGATTCTATGGATCCCACACAAATTTACATGAGATTAGTTTCATATTTTGCGAGTTTTCTGAAACTACTGCGGGATACAATCGGGGCTCATCTTCTAAAAGAATGGAAACATACCGAAAAGGAACATATTTTGCCTGTAGATGAAACTATGCTTCCTGAGATTCTTAGAATTCAGGCAGAGGGATTTGATAGTAAGAAACAGGAAAATCTTATAAAATATTCAAAGAAATTCAGAAAAATCTTTTATGTAATTAAAAACCAGGACAAAATTGCAGGTTACTGTATATACTACCTGAAACCAGAACTTTCGTTCAAAGGACTGAAAAAGAAATCCGTAGTTTACTCAATTGCAATCGATAAGAAATTTCGGGGAAAAGGATATGGCAGGACGCTTCTGGAAGAAAGCATAAAGGAAATGAGGCTGAACGGAATATACTCTATTCTCCTGTATGTAAATGTAAAAAATACCCCTGCAATAAAGTTGTACGAAAAAATGGATTTTCAGATAATCAAAAAAATAGAAGGTATATGCGGCCAGAATGAGACCTGTTATATAATGGAGTTAAAACTTGCCTGATTAACTCCTCAATTGTTTTTAAAATTGGCATTTTCCTGCAAGTGTTTCTAATTTCTGAAAAGCGTTACCTGATGAGACATTATCCTTTTCTTACAGTTTGTCATTTATTAGCATATTATCAGGTACGGCAGCTTAAAGGATATCTTTAAATAAAACTCGAGTTCACAATTCAATGTGTACTTAATTAACGCCCTTATTTTTATCGGGGGGCTACTGCTGCTTGTAAAGGGGGCAGACCTGTTTGTAATGTCCTCGTCCTGGATTGCTAAGAGGTTTGGGGTCTCAGAGTTTATAATCGGGCTAACTCTGGTATCGATAGGGACATCTATGCCTGAGCTTGCCTCCTCCCTTACAGCATCCTTCGAACACGCAAGCGGAATAGTTATGGGCGATGTACTCGGGTCAAACATCGCAAACATAGGACTGGTCGTGAGTACCGCTGCCCTTCTGTCCAATGTGAAGACTGAAGAACTAATGCTTAGAAGAGACGGCTATATAATGTTATTTTCCGCCTTTCTTTTTTTACTTTTTGTTCTGGACTTCAGAATTTCAAGGATTGAAGCCTCAATTTTTCTTTTTCTATATGTTGCCTATCTTCTGTTCCTGCTTGAGAAGGTGAAAAAGCACGAAGAAGATATATATTTCAAAGACTTTATTCACTACTTTTTCAAGTTTGAATATATTTTCGATTTAAAAGCAAGGATTGAAACGGGCATTAGAGGACGAATCGATGAAAAAAGAATAAAGGAAGCCATAAAAGAAAGCTATGAAGAAACAGAAAGAGAAACTAAAACAGAAGAAGCGATTAGGGCAGAGAATAAAACTTGCACTGAAATTAAAGCCGAAAATGAAACTGAGATAGAAAATGAAACTGAAATAAAAAATGAAACTGAAATAAAAAATGAAACTGAGATAGAAAATGAAACTGAATATCTTTTTGAAAGCAGCCTTTTAGTAGAGTTTATAAAACTGGTCACAAGCGGATTTGCTATAATAATCGGGGCAAAGTATTTCATAGAGCAGTCAATATTTTTTGCCCAGATTCTGGAGGTTCCGGAGACTCTTATCGGTGTAAGCCTTGTTGCAATCGGGACTTCCCTTCCTGAACTGATGGTAACGGTTTCTGCAGCCCGCAGCGGCTATGCCAGCATAGCTCTTGGAAACGTCATAGGGTCAAATATCACTAATACTCTCTTGATTCTGGGCTGTTCGGGACTTGTCCACCCTCTCACAGTAACCGAAATCAGTGTCTATTACATAACACCTTTCATGCTGCTTATCAGTCTCCTGCTTCTCCTCTTTATCCGGACAGGCTGGAGAATAAAAAGGTTTGAAGGGCTTATCCTTTTCCTTCTCTACTCCGGATTCATGTTTTTCATCTTCCGCCTCGGATGAGTTACCACCCTGAAGAAACACATCTATTTTTGCTATAATCCTTCCTGCATTTCAAAAATATGGCTCCTGAGGATTTCATTTCAGGATGTCATAACCGACTTCCTCAAGGGCTCTTGTTGCATTTTCCATGTATGTTTCCCTGACCAGAATGTAATCGGTATCATATGTTGAAACGGCAAATATGCTGATACCGTTATCAGCCAGAGCCGTGCTGATTCCTGCAAGGATTCCTGTCAGTCCGAAGTCCAGAGGCCCTTCAACTTTCAGGCAGCTCCATCCCTTTTCAACCAGGGCACCTGCAGGAATATTTTCAGGGATACTTCTTTCCTGGCAGACGACCGAGAGCTCTTCAGGGGTTTGCGTAACCGATAAGAAACTGCTTCCATACACCCATTCAGGAATTTCAGAGCCTGTTTCCAGCTTGCAGATTCCAAACCTGCCTTCAAGGACACTTAAAGTGGGTTTATTTTGCTTCATACAGGATTCCTCTTTTGTCTTTTCTATTAGACATTTTACCTCAGACTATGGTCCTGGTCTGGATTTCTGTTCCATTTAGCACTCCAGGCTCCAGGAATTATTATTCTTATCTCAGGAAGCGCCAACATCAATATTTAAGACCAACCGCGAACAAATACTTAGTTAAATCCGTTTCTTTATCTTTTGATCTTTATCTTTTAAGCTTTATTTCTAACCGGGGCTGGCTTGAATGGAACTGCTGGGTATCGATATACTTAAAGTTTTGACGGGGATAGACGGATTTGTCTGGGGGCCACCCCTTCTGATTTTGCTGGTGGGGACGGGGATTTTCCTGACCATGAGCCTGGGGTTGATCCAGGTCTTCAAACTGCCGCTTGCTCTCAAATATGTCCTGAATTCGAGAAAATTTGAGGCGGGAGTTCTGGGGGACGTCTCAAGCTTTGCTGCGCTCAGTACGGCCCTTTCGGCAACGATCGGGACCGGAAACATCGTGGGGGTTGCAACTGCAATCAAGACCGGGGGGCCCGGAGCTCTTTTCTGGATGTTCCTTGCGGCTTTTTTCGGGATGGCTACCATGTATTCCGAAGCCCTGCTAGCAGTCAAATACAGGACTGTTGACGCAAACGGGCAGATGTCCGGGGGCCCCATGTACTACATCAAAAACGGGCTGGGTCATAAAAAGTACAGCAAAATTCTTGCCCCGCTTTTTGCCATCTTCGGGGTAAATGTTGCCCTTTTCGGTATAGGGACCTTTCCTCAGGTAAATGCCATCGTGGACTCGGCCCGGATCGCCTTTGATATCCCCGAAGTCCTGAGTGCAGCCGTGCTGAGCCTGCTTGTAGCTTTTGTGACGCTTGGTGGGATCAGGAGGATTGCGGCCGTAGCCCAGTTAATGGTGCCTTTCATGGCAATTGCGTATGTGCTGGGCTGTCTGATTATTATCGGGCTGAACCTTGACAAAATCCCTGCAACCTTTTCTCTGATCCTCAATTCCGCCTTTACAGAAACCGCAGCCCGGGGCGGCTTCCTTGGAGCCGGTGTGATGCTTGCAATCCGGATGGGAATTGCCCGTGGGATCTTTTCAAACGAAGCGGGACTCGGGAGTACGCCCATTGCAGCTGCAGCTGCCAGGGTCAAAGAACCGGCAAAACAGGGCTTGATCTCCATGACAGGGACCTTTTTCGATACGATCGTCGTCTGCCTCATGACCGGAACTGTGCTTATCATGACGGATTCCTGGACAGGGGACCTTGCTGGAGCCTACATGACCAGCTACGCTTTTTCCACCGTGCTTTCAGACCTCGGAAGCTACATCGTGACTCTGGGCCTGATCTTCTTTGCCTTCACAACCATTATAGGATGGAACTATTACGGGGAACGCTGCACGGAATTCCTCTTCGGGGTCAGGGGGATTCTTCCATACAAGATTCTTTACATCCTCATTGTTGCCTCAGGAGCCTTCCTGACCCTTGACATCATCTGGGTCCTGGCAGACATCGTAAACGGGCTGATGGCTATCCCGAACCTGATAGCCCTCCTTGCGCTGAGAAAGGTCGTTGTAGCCGAGACCAGGAAGTATTTTGAAGCCCTGAGTTGAGGGTCCGATCGCTGAAAATCGACATCAAACCACCTGAACCTGAGGCCTGAAGTCCGGTCGGGGCAGGGAAGAATACAACCTGATGAAGGTTGCAAATAAAGTGTAACGGTTATAAGCCCTTCCTGCGGATTATTACATAAAATTCACCTGTCCAGAAAAGGATCGTTACCCATGAAATCCACCCATCAAGAAACAAATTCCAGGGCTGCGAAGCAGAGATATATTAAAACAGCTACCTCCCCTGCAGCCGTCTTCCATTTTATCGCGGCCATATTGATAATTACCGCTCTCCTGACTCCCACAGCTTCTGCGGGTGTAGTTTCCGGAAATACCCATCTTGAGGTGTATGTATCGGAAATAACCCCTAACCCTGCCAGGCCCGGAGAAGACCTGCTCATAAAAATCAACATCGAAAATACCGGAAACGACCCCGCCGAAAAAGTGAAAATCGGAATTGAGGAACTGGACCCCTTTATTTTTAAGTACAGCACCTCAGAGGTTTACGGTTCCGGGACTAACACCGAGCGCATTTTTCAAATTGAACAGATAAGGCAGCGCGCAAAAGTCGAGCTTAACTTCCACTTCAGGGTAGATGAAAGGGCAACGTCGGGAGTCCGCCAGCTTGAGTTCACCATAGTAGATGGGGACGGGGTGAGCTTTTCGAAAAGGATTCCGATCAGGGTGGAAGGAAACCCTGATATTGTACTCATGGGGACTGTAATCACTCCGGCAAACGGAGAGAATGCTTCTGTTGACGCCCTGATCCCGGGACAGGCATTTTACCTCCGGACTACGGTTAAGAATGCAGGGAACGGAAATGCAAAAAACGTCCGGGTGATCCTCGACTTAAATGGCTCTTCTCCCCTTATCTCCCTCGAAGACAACGTCCGTTTCTTTGAAGCCCTGAAAGCCGGAAGTTCTGAGAACCTGTCTTTCAAACTCCTTTTAGGCAGCAACGCAGAGGTGCAGCCCTACAAAATCCCCCTCAGGATAACAGCTTCAAACGAAGCCGAGGATTTCCAGATCAACAAGGCCCAGGAAATAGGGGTCAACGTGCTGAACCAGGCGAAAATTAACATTGCGAGCCTGAAATTCGACCCCCAAATGCCGGTGAAGGGACAGAAGGTTTCCATGATCCTCAAGCTTGAAAACGTTGGGGAAGGGGAAGCCCGCTTCGTGAAAGCCAGTCTTGATGGGCTTGAAGGCCCGGGAAGCACAGAAGCTTTCCTGGGACGCCTGAAAAAGGACGATGACGCCCCGGCAGTCTTTACTTTCATTCCGGAAAAAGCAGGAGACCAGGAAGTGACTCTGCTTGTGGAATACGAAGATGACTTTGGAAAACACCAGCTCAGTGAGGACCTGACCTTCAGTGTGGACAGACAGGAGGGGAGCATTATCCCCATTGTGCTGGGAGCAGCCCTTATTCTTGCAGCCGCAGTCTTCTACATGAAAAAGAAAGGCAAGCTCTGAAGGTCATATATATAAAAATAAATCCCTAAGCAAAATAACCCAAGTAGGACGCCTGATTATGCTTGAAAAAGCGAAAGTCTCCTTCTTCCTTGCCGGCCGCTCTATAAGAAGGGGCAATAAGGGGATCACGATCTTTACGATCTTCGTGCTGACCCTGATCTTTGTACAGCTTGTGCTCTTTTCGAGCATGTTAGCAGGAGTCACAGTCCAGTTCAACAAACTGCTGGTGGACTTTCAGACCGGGAACGTAGTCATAGAGCCAAAGGAAGAGGAAAGGTATATTGAAGCTGCTTCAGCCCTCCAGAAGAAAATAGAGAGCCTCCCCGAAGTCACTGGCACTTCCGCCCGCCTGAAAGCCTCCGGTGCCTTCAGCTACAAGGAAAAAGAGATGGGCGCCACGGTATACGGGGTGGACCCGACGGACGAAAGTTTTGTTACGGGGCTTGAGAGCACCATGTTAAGCGGGGAGTTTTTAAGCAAACCCGACAGGGGAGAGATTATCCTGGGCAGAGAAATCTCGGGCGGCTTTGGGGCTCTGATGGACTCCCGTTCCCTGGGCGGCGTGGAAGTCGGAGACACCGTAGAAGTCACAATTCAGGGCAGAACAAAGGAGTTTCGGGTCAAGGGGATCTACAGCACCCTCTATTTCATGATCGATTCGGCCGCCTACATCAGCAGGGCCGATATGGAAGAGATGCTCGGCGTACAGGATAGGGACCTTGCTCAGGAAATAGCCGTCAGGACCACCGAAGGCACGGACGAAGTCGGGACCCGGGAAAAGCTAATCTCTCTCGGGGTCAGGGAAAATGTCCGTACCTGGAGGGAATTTGCAGGCCTCCTGAGTTTGATCGAAGGCACGCTTGGCATGGTGAGGAACATCATGAATGCAATCGGATTGCTGATTGCTTTTGTGATCATCTTCGTGGTCATTTACGTAAACATCGTAAACAAAAAACGTCAGATCGGCGTCCAGAAAGCCATAGGGATCGAACAAAACGTGATCATAGCCTCCTTCGTCCTCCAGGCCATGCTTTACGCAGGTGCAGGCGTGATCCTCGGTTACATCCTTATGCACTACGGAATCGTCCCCTACACCGTCGCCAACCCCGTACAGGTCCCTGTTGGTGCCATCAGCCTGGAGCTGGACGACCTGGAAGCCGTAAATCGCGCTGTCCTCCTCTTCATGGCTTCTGTGATAGGCTCCGTGATCCCCGCATACAAACTGGCAAACAAAGGCCTCCTGGAACTTATCTGGGAGAAATAAGGAGGAACTGAAAAAATGGAAACCCAGAGCGAAGAAAGAATCGAAATCGGAAGGGAAACTGAACCCGGAGCCGGGCTTTCCGGAACAAAATCCTCTGCCATTGTAGAAGGCATCAACATCGTCCGCACCTTCAAAATGGGGGAGGTGGAAGTCCGGGCCCTCAGGGGAGTCACCGTCAGCATCCGCCGCGGGGAATTTGTTGCCATCATGGGGCCGAGCGGCTCGGGGAAGACTACGCTCTTAAACCAGCTCGGAATCCTGGACACTCCCACCTCCGGCAAGGTCATCGTTGACAGCATCGATACCTCTACCCTTTCTGACAGGGAAAAAGGTAAATTCCGCCTCTACAACCTGGGCTACGTCTTTCAGGACTATGCCCTCCTGCCCGAACTTACCGCCTCTGAAAACGTTTACATCTCCCTAATGATGCAGGGAAAAAGTAAAGCAGAATACGAATCCTCAGCCGCCGAAATCCTGACGGCCGTAGGCCTCGGCGATCGCCTTTCCCAGCTCCCCTCCAAAATGAGCGGCGGCCAGCAGCAGCGCGTGTCAATCGCCAGAGCGCTTGCTCATTCCCCAAGAGTCCTTTTTGCAGACGAACCCTGCGCCAACCTGGACTCTCAGACCTCAAAGGAAGTTCTGGACCTTTTCAAGAAATTTAACACAGAATTGGGGCAAACGATCGTAATGGTCACACATGAAGACTGGCACGCTGCATATACTGACAGGGTGATCAGGTTAAAGGACGGGATGTTAGAGCAATAAATAGTGTATAGTGTACAATCAGTATTTTTTGGAATTATCATTAGATATTGAAACTGAGTCGATATTACCCTTGTATTTAAAAAAGTGAGGAAAAAAAATGTTTACAGAAGAAAACAAAGCAATAGTTAGCCGATTCTTTGAAGAAGGACCATCTAAGGGAAATTTGAGTGCTGCTGATGAGTTACTGTCAGCTAATTTCGTTATGCATGCACCTCTTCCTGCATCTCCGGGAATCGAAGGGATGAATGAAACAATTACCACTTGCAGGGCAGCCTTCGAGCATCTCAATGTTACAATTGAAGACATGGTTGCCGAGGGTGATAAAGTAGTTGCTCGCTTTACAGCTCACGGAATACATAAAGGCAATTTCATGGGTTTACCGGCTACCAGCAAACCGATAACCATGACTGGCATAGAGATCTTTCGCATTAAGGACGGTAAGATTACTGAGCTATGGGCTGAGGCTAACCTTTTAGGTCTGATGCAGCAGTTAGGAATCTTTCCTATGCCTGGAGACCAGAGTTAAATGCCATTACCTCTGCGATGCTGACTGCCGTTGGGGTTGAAGCATTTTCTCTCCAAAATGAAAGGGGGCCAGCAACAGCTGGTTTCAAAAAAAGAGAAAAAAGCCAGAAAGTAAGAGAAAATTGGGAGCCGTTGAGAGACAAACAAGTAAAAACAACCAAACAAGTAAAAACAACCAAACAAGTAAAAGCAACCAGAAAACCTGAAAGGGTGCAAACAAAACATAATTAAATTATACCTGAAAAATACTTTTTTCCGCATCTATTTTTACTTCTTTTTACTTCTTTCTGCCTCTTTTTCAGACTTTTTCTTTCTGCTTCTTTTTTTTCGACGGGCCGCCAGACAAGCTGACGGGGGTACTTTAATATCTGAATTTAAAAGCGGTTTACAGGGTCAAGGGAAGTATTTCTCAGACTTTACGGCGCAGAAATCACATCTCATTTCCTGAATAGGTGTCATATCTTATTTCCTGAATATGTTATCCAAAAAACAGCATGAAAAATATGCTTCTCATAGAATTATATAGTTTTTCAATTTTACAGGATATAACAGGAGATTAAAAGGGGATTTATTGGCGCGTTACCTGGAATATTTAACATTGTATTAGCCGGGTAGTTGTCGCTTTATTACTGGATAATTTGCCTAACTAAAAATTAAAATATTAGAAAAGTTTTTTTAGTAACATTCTCAATATAATTACTAGAAATTACAACTGTGGTCTGAGATTGTATGCTTGTAGTACCTCTTCTGAATAAATATAAAAAATACCTGATATGGTCCTATCGTACCCTCGGGTTTTTACAAATAGCCGGAAAATATTCCTTTTTGTTTTTATTGATGATTCTATTTAACCTGTATGAACTGGCTTATTATGTTCCCGGAGTGGATAAACTGAGTAAGTTCCAGATATATCTGGGCACTTACTGGTTTAACCTCGGGTTAATGGCTACAGGGGCACTGGTGCTGATTTTCCTTGCCGGTTTAATTTCCAGGTTATTTAACAGGAGAAGTAAGTTTAATCTGATAAATCTCCTCGAAACCAGCTTTCCGGAACTAAAAACAAGGCTGAGTACAGCATATGATAATAGTCAGAACATCAACATAGTTACAAAGAAACTGCTTGAGGACGTGCACAGCCAACTTACCGGCCTCAAAATAAAAAAAATAGTTCCAAAAAACCAGATTTTCAGGTCGTTTTTAATATTTCTGCTGGCTGCAGGAGCTGTCACCTTCTGCATACATGAGGGCTTCAGTTTTGATATATCTCCCAGCCAGCTAATCGATGATCTACGGGATAATATGTCTAACCTGAATGCCAGAGCTGCTTATGAAGAAAATGAGCCCGTTGTCCCGGATTCCAGGTACAATATAAAAGCTGTAATCATAAAAAATGGAGATCAGGTTGAAATGAAAATCAATCCGAGCCTGGGACTCGGGTTCACAAGCCAGATAGATACGGAAACTGATAAATATTTCAACGAGAGCGCGGACAGCTTTAACGAGGAATTCAAGCAGAGTCAAACCTATTCGGAAAATCTGCCAGAAGAATATGAGCCTTTGATTAAACAATATTTTGAAGCACTTTCATCCTGAATCTTTCCCCTTTATGAATCATTCCCTATAACGAAGTTATAGAAAAAGAAGGTCGGATAAAGCAAAAAGCCCTTAAAGCAGCAGAAGTGCCCGAATTTGCAGCAAATGCCTGATTTATGTAAAAAATAACGGAGTTTCAATATGAGAGAGTTACAGGAAATCCAGCTTGAAGATTCAGAACTTAACTTAAAACCTACATATGAAAAAGCCCCCCAGATTTTCGAGGTTATCTTTAAAGAAATTGGCAATGCTATCGTCGGCCAGAAAGAAATGGTCCGGCAGATCCTCATAACCATGCTGTGTGAAGGGCATGTCCTCGTTGAAAGCAATCCCGGGCTCGGCAAGACACTTACTATATCCACTATTTCCCAGATCATGAGTATGAAGTTTAGCAGGATACAGTGTACACCTGACCTTATGCCCGCAGATATCACAGGGACTGACATTATCGAAGAAGACGAGAGAGGTTCAAAACACTTCAAGTTCAAGCAGGGTCCTGTCTTTGCAAACATCGTGCTTGCGGATGAAATCAACCGTGCTTCCCCGAAAACCCAGTCCGCCCTTCTCGAAGCCATGCAGGAAAAGCAGGTTACAGTGGCAAGTACGACATATCAACTGGACAGGCCTTTCTTTATCCTTGCGACACAGAACCCTATCGAAATGGAAGGAACTTATACACTTCCCGAAGCCCAGCTTGACAGGTTTTTAATGAAAATCCGCCTCGGTTACCCGGATTCAGAAGAAGAGTTCGAGATTGTAAACCGTTATGCTGAGGCTTTCAGGCCAGCTGTAAGGAGGTGCATGGATAAAAATACGTTTATCGAACTGCAGCAGATAACCCGCAGAATCCCTATCTCAAACAAGCTCAAAAAGTATGCAATCGATATCGTAAACCAGACTAGAAACATGCCTGAAATGATAGAATCAGGCGCATCCCCGCGTGCTTCAATTGCATTGATCCTCTGTGCAAAGGCAAACGCGTTTCTCGACGGCAGGGGGTATGTTGATAAAGAGGACATTGACTCCATGGCCCTTCCGGTCCTCCGGCACAGGATAATTCTATCTTTTGATGCTGCAAGGAACAACATCACCAGCGATAAAATCATACAAAAAATCCTGGAGAGCAGAAAAACAATTCTCTGATCCGGCCAGCGGAAAAAATGGCTGAGGCAATGATCATACATGGCTGGCGTAAAACACACAATCGATACATCATTCCTGACTCAACTCGACAGGTATGCAATCCCTCTTAGCAGGAGGGTTTCAGCAATTCACACGGGCAGTCATCAGTCAACCAGGGCAGGGGCAGGGCTTGACCTTATAGACCACAGAAAATACAATCCGGGAGATTCATTAAAAAAAATCGACTGGAACCTCTATGCACGTACGGAAAAACTCTACATCCGCAGGTTCGAAGAAGACAAAAATCTTAACATGGTCATATTGCTTGATGCCAGCAGCAGCATGCTCTTTCCTGACAGCACGCCGAACAAGTTCGAATATGCTTCAACAATAGCCGCAGGAGTTTCTTACATCGTAATGAAACATAATGACGTGTACACCATTTCAACGTTTGCAGATGATGTGGATTACACAAAGGCACACAAAGGAAGGGATGATTTCCTGCGGACAATAGATTCCCTGACCCGGATTCCTGTCAATGGAAACACAAAACTTGCAGACTGCGCCGACTCCATATACCCGAGAATAAAAACGAAATCAATGGTGCTTATAATCTCAGACTTCCTGGACAGCATAGATTCGGTCCGTAATGCAGTTAACAAACTGTCCAGACATGAGCTTGTGCTTGTACACATTTATGACGAGACCGAAATGAACCTGCCTGAAACCGTGGACGGGGCAGTAAAATTCATTGACAGCGAGACGAACGAAGAAATCAGTTTTACGGTGGGCCCTAACTTTAAAAAAGAATATGCTGCCGAATACTCAAAGCATATGGCTGAACTGGAGAAAATTGCTTACGATTTTAAAATCCCTTATTTCCGGGTCAGCGTAATAAACCAGCCGTTTGATACTGTTCTTAGAATTATAGGTGAAGGGTGATCCTGCCTATGGACTTTGAATTTTCCCAGGGCCTGGCTGCACTTGCAGGCATAATTCCCCTTATAATAGTATACCTGCTTAAGCCTCGCCCTAAAAACGTTATTCTTCCCTCCCTTATGTTCGTTCGGAGGATAAGCCAGAATGTGCTTGATTCCAGGCGCACCATCAGTAAAAAAATAACAGACCCTCTTTTCTTCATACAGCTGCTGGCCCTTATTCTTCTCTCGACAGCAATTGCAGGTCCCCTCTTAGAAGAGGTTAAAACAGATTCTGAAAAGGTAGTACTTATAATAGACTCGTCTGCAAGCATGAACGCACCTGATAGGGCTGATGGCGCCAGGACAATAGCAATAGATAGCCTGGGCGAAGAAAATACAATTATCACCGCAGAAAGTATTCCTGTGGTGCTTGCAAAAGCGCTGGACGCAGACGATGCAAAAGGCGTGATTGACAGCTTGGAGATGAGAAACACTCCCGGAGATATCCCCAAAGCGATTTTGACCATTATAAACGAGAAAGAAAACGAGAACGGAAAAATCGTAGTCATATCCGATTTTGAAAACTGGGCCGGAAGGGCGCCTGAAACATACATCCGGATTGCAAACACGAGAAACATGGAGCTTGAGTTCAGGCAGGTAGGCAATAAAACTGCCAATTATGCCATTGTGGATGGCTATTTGAAAGATAGAAACGACGGGACGTATGAATATACCTGCACTGTCAAAAACTTTAACGATATCAGTGCAGATCTTGACATTCAACTGGAGAGTCAGGCTGAATCCTCCTCCGGCACAAAGGTGAGTAGCCCGGTACAGCTTGCAGGGTTCGGAGCGCAGCAAATAAAATTTTCAAACATCCCTCAGGGCACATCAACTGTGGAAATCCTCAATGAAGACGCAATACCCTGCGACAACATTGCTTACATTTCAATTCCTGAAGTCAAACCCAAAAAAATCCTGGCCTTAACAGACCCTGAGGAGGCTGCCGGGAAGTCTCCCCTGATAACGGCGATATCCCTTCTGCCTGACATTCATGTTGATGTGCGGCAGGACCTTCCTGATGATGTTACGGAATACGATACCATAATTGTAAACTCCAAACACAAATCTCTCTCGACCCTCGACGTCCTGGAAATCGTGGCTTATGCAAAAAGCGGAAGAGACCTGATAGTCATAGGAAACGAGTGCCTGTACGATTCATTACAGATGCGCGGACTTTATTCTATCCTGCCGGTAGACATAATTTCAGTAGAAGACGAAGGCAGCCATACCATCGAGACCGTGGGGAGCGGAAAAAATATTTTTGAAGACGTTACGTTCAGCGAGGTATACCTGCGCAGGTTCCTGGTCACTACCCCGAAAGAAGGGGCTTCAGTCCTTGCAGAGGTAAAGGGAACAGGGCCTCTGGTCAGTATGCGGAATATAAAAAACGGGACCGTTACCTATGTAGGATTCAGTGATGCTACCGGAAAAGACGCATGGAACAATTTTGCCACTACCCCGACCTACCCTGTGTTCTGGGTAAAACTGCTCAGGTACATGTGGGGTGTCGGAGACATCAGTGAAACAAACGTGAACACGGGCCGTTACCAGGCATTTGACCAGAATATCCTTATAAAAACTCCGACAGAAACCCTCAGCAGTAGTTTCGTTTATTATGACGAATGCGGACTGTACAGCCTGAACCAGAAGACCGTTGCTGCTAACCTCTACGATGCCATGGAATCGAATACCTTTACGGAAAAAAGACTGAACCTTACAGGTGAAAACGGAGAAATCCGGAAGCTGGAACTCCGTACAAAGTCCCCTGACAAACTCCGAAAGTACCTTATTTACGCCTTACTGCTGCTTATCATAATTGAAAACGCAGTTATGTTCAGGAGGAGGATCATATGACCTTCAATCCTTATAGTTTTGATTTTTTACACAGCAGCGAATTGCTGCTTCTGGTTCCTCTGGCACTCCTTGTGCTTTTAGGGCGCTGGAAAAAGGTCGATAAAAAACATATGTTCTTCCATGCCCTTGTGGTCTTCCTCCTGATCCTGGCTCTTGCTGCCCCCTATTCTGCAGAAATGAGTTCTCCAAAAACCAACCAGACCAGGATAACTATAATTTCCGATGAAAGCACCAGCATGGAACTGCTGCAGAAAGGAGTCTCCGAGGAAATTTCAGAAAAACTCGGGACCAGAGTTCCTGTTACAGTCACAACGGTTTCAGGGATACATACCTCTCTTGGCGATGCTATTATTCAGCAGGCTTCCCCGGAAAACTATGTGCTTGTGGTCTCGGACGGGCAGAGCAATTCAGGAACCCCGGTTGAGGAAGCCCTTTCTTATTGTTACAAAAATAATTTTCCTGTAGCAGCCCTTATCCCCCGGACTGAAAAAGAGGATCTCAGCGTGGAGATAGAAGGAGATAATGAGGCTGTAATCGATAATGAAGCGTTTTATAAAGTTAATATTCGAAAGGCAACTGACGAAAAAATGAGTTACCAGATAAGGATTACTGTCGACCATCAAAAAGTAATGGAGAGGGAAATCACCCAGACAGGGAGAATAGAAAGTATAGAGTTCAACCACACTTTTGAGACGCTTGGGCCTCATACTGTAAAGGCAACTTTGCACCCGGCAAGCATAAGTGTTAAAAACCTGGATTATTTTGAGAACAATAACCAGTATATGAAAAGTGTATATGTAACCCCCAAGCCCAAGGTCTTACTTGTTACGAATGAGCCCGACTCTCCTCTTGCAAACACGATGAAGGAGATCTACGACGTAAGAGTAGCCGGATCATTCAGCTCTCTTAACGGCACGGACGCCGTTATAATTGACAACCAGGCTGCATCAACTATCTCGGACGCAGAAGCCAGAGCCCTCAGGAATTATGTAACTAACGGAGGCGGCATGGTAGTGGTTGGAGGGGTCTCTTCTTTTGATTGCCCTGCAGAAAAAACATATCAGAACACCGGGTTTGAGGAACTCCTTCCTGTCACCTCAGAGCCTTCGAACTGGAGGGGAGGCAGAAACATTGTTCTGATGCTTGATGTTTCGCCCAGTACCCTGCAGAAAAACGGTGTTGGGGGAAGGGTGCTTGACGATATTCTCTCAAATGCCATAGTCCTTCTCGAAAGCGACCTCCTTAAAGATGCAAGAGTCGACGTGATCACCTTCGGAAGCGTGGGGCAGGACATTACAGACGGGTTTATAGATATGTCAAAAGAGTCAAACAGGCTCTGGCTTGATGCTGAAATCCGTAAAATAACGCCGTCAACAGCGCAGGTCACGTCCCTTGAGCGGGGACTTTTAACTGCAAATAATCTACTTAAAGCACAGAACAATAGTGCCGACGCTGAAATTATAATCGTGTCTGACGGCGGAATAGGTAACGTAGCTGAAGGGGATTTAAGGTTTGAGAGAGCAATCCAGTGTGCGGAAAACCTTCACGAAAGCAGTGGCATTAACATCCATTTTGTCCATATATACACTCCGAAAATTGACGAGCTCAAGGTTACCTCTAAAGGTCAGTATTATGCCGAGCTTTTCATGAATAAAATAGGTCTGTCCAAAAACTACCACAGGATAGAGCCTGGAAAGAGGGTAAAAATAAGCTTCTCCGATAATCCCGAAGAGTCCGAAGACAGGGATGACGAATATTCAAGCGGATCAATCATAGTTTATGATCCGAAGCATTTCATTACCCGGAACATTTCCGACATAAACCAGGATATTTTTGGGTACAATGAGGTTACCCCGAAACCTGAAGCAAACCGCCTGGTTATAACAAGGCTTGGCAAACCGATAATAACAGTCTGGAGGCTGGGGCTTGGGCGTGTTGCTGCGATTACAACCGACAATGGGAACGGAAACGGAATTCCCTGGGCGAAGTCTCTGTACTCGGGAAATGACAGCCTGATAATTACAAGGACCCTGAACTGGGCAGTTGCAGATCCCGAAATGTCCGAAGAGATCCAGCTAAAGATACCTGACCTTAAAATGAACCAGCCAGGCAGAATCCTGATAACAACTGGAAAAGAAGGTGCTCCTGAGCTTTATTTTGACAAAAAGCCAATGGAAATCACCTCCATCGGGAACAACATGTACGAATCATACGTTACAGCCGACACCTTCGGGCTCCATAAAATTTCCGAAACCCCTGTTGATGCAAACCTGACCGAGGAATTAATGTCTGAAGCTTCGGGGACTAAAAACGTATCCTGGAGACCTGCTGCCGTAAACCGCCCGGACGAATATACATATGTCGGCGAAAATACTCTTTTCAGGACAGCTATACTTGAAAACGGAGGGAAAATCTACACTAAAGGAGACGTCTACTCAAGTATATTGGAGGACGCTTCAACCGGCACAAAGAAAAAAATCCTGACAAAAGTCTTTTATACGAAATATTTCCTTGCCCTCGCTTTCCTGATATACCTGCTGTATACCCTGCACCACACATATAATACACGGATGAAATGATACACGGATGAAATGACGGTATCCGGAATAGGTTAATTGATATATATAACCCGAAGACAGCCTGCAAATCCAGGAAGTATGATACACCATGGAAGTATGAGATGCCTATGAATACAGCCAAAGAATACAATAAGCTCAGAGATGTGATTTATCCAAAGTAAGAGACCCTGTGTATGTAGAGGCATCAGGTCAGATATGTAACCTCATTAGTTCAATGATATATTATTAAACTAATTAACTAAAATGAATCTGATGAGCTACATAATATATCGATAATGTAACATTTCATGTTAAAAATATTATATATGAGAACTGCATAGTATAATTTGCGTTCTCATCTAACAACCCCACTAGCAAACAAACACCTACTCCACAATAAAGAGACGAAATAAACCTCTCAACCCACAAATCAAATACCTCAAAACTCTTCCCAAACAAATAAATATCTTAGTACCCTTAGGAACTTTCAGATATTTTCAGGTGGGGACGCAATCTTTTCTTCAAAAAAGAAACTGATTTTTAAGATTTTTTCCTATTCCTTTTCAGCAAGGAATTCAATGAGTTCAATTAGTACAATGAGTCCGGTGAATTCTATTTAATAAAACTCAATGCACACTCCTGTTTCTGTTTTACCTGTTTCTCGAGTGCATAATTTTTGTTTTATTCAGGGAGCCTGAACAGCTGTTTTTAGAAATCCGTCTAATCTTATCCAGTTGAACCCTGTTGAAGGTGATAAAAGATTTTGAATATGACTTTTTTGAATATAATTGATTGAATTCTACCCGTTTTATAGACAAAAGTTGTGGCGGTTAGTGAGAAGTAGCATTGAATGGGGCGGATAAAGTTATCAGGTTGAAAGAGGGAAAAGTAGAACAGCAAAGAAAAGCGAAACCTGGCTGCAGTATTTCCGTATTGCAGTCATAATAGATCAAAAGAAGATAAGAGGGGCAGATCCAGAGGGTTCCAGCACCCGGGTTCCAGGGAATAATATACTCTCTGTTGTTATAATAACCCAGGCACTCCTTTTCAGAATCATATTTTTTAACAGAATCGTCTGATGTTTGTATCTTGTTATCATCTCCGTAATTTTCAAGGCCCAATAGAAGAGGGTCTTCTGTGAGATAAGGTCCTGCAGGATACGTCAGTACACCTTCCTTTATTATGGTACCTGCTGGCCTGGCATCAGCTGCATTTGCTGTGATCAGTACCCCAATAATCAGAATCAAAATGAAATTAAATTTTTTTATGCCTCTTCCTCCTCAGGTTTCGGAACGATATTAAAAATAAAAGAATCATTTGACATCAATATATTAAAGAAGAATTGGACCAAGTACTATATAGTGTTTTTTAAAAAATCAAATAAATATATTTCTACTGATGCCCCGATTGAGTGGGAGGCCGCACACGGTTTGTCTACCGATATAATATTATATCTGTGATGAAAAGTTATGTCAATAAACTATCAGATATAATGGTTAACTAATATTATTTGTTGAAAATATTATATACAGTGAGTGCCTAGTATAGTTTGCGTTCTCATCTCTCTACGCCAAATTAGCAAACACCTATTCCAAACATACTTCAACATCCACTCCGAAAAACTACCCCATAAATAAAGAGATAATACCAAAACTCACAGCCTATGAGTCAAGTACCTCAAACCTCTTCCCAAAACAAAAGCATCTCTTATAAGTATTCGGAACTTCCAGAATTCAGGTGGGAACGCAATCTTTTCTTCAAATAATAATATGATTATTCCGGACTTTGTGATAATACCCTCCAGCTTTGTATAGATATTATGAGGGATAAAGAAGCGTATCAGTGTGACTAAACCTGCTTTTGAGACAATGCTTTTTGAGACACTGCTTTTTTGAGACAATGTTTTTTTGAGACACTGCTTTTTTGAGACAATGTTTTTTTGAGACACTGCTTAATATATAAAAAAATGGGGCATGATTTAAGTATAGTATACTTATTCAGGACCAACTATAAATTTTTAGACTTTGTGACAAAGAGCTTTATTTAAACACCTGTTTGAAAATTTAAAAACAGTGTCCCTAAAAAGTTTGACGTTAACATATCTACTGGAAGCCTTCATCCGCCTTCAAAAACTCGTCGTACATTAATTGCCTGGCAAACTTTTCGTACGAACTCTAAAGCGATAATGGATAACCTTTGAAGGCTCAGGCCATTCCTACACAAGACCTCTTGCCCCAAATTTCACTGGCGTTCATCAAACACAATAAAGTAGAAGTCTACCGGACAAAACGATTATTAATGCCCATAATCCCAAAGCGCAATTCGAGTGAATCGCAATTCGGGTGCGACACATATACAAAAAAAGGAAAGTAATAAATTGTAAATGAAGTGTTATGTAACTCAGTTACACGGATAACACTTAATAGCGGTTCTCTCTGGGAGCCCTGTGGTTAGGAAGGCAATCCCTGCAGTAGACCGGTCTTTCTGGGTCAGGTTTGAAAGGCACTTCAGTTTCAACGCCGCAATCAGAACAAACTGCAGTGTGCATTTCCCTGGGACCGCTGTTTCCGCGGAAACCTCCGGAATTTCCTCTGAAATTTCTGTCATTAAAAGCCATTTTCGTTTCACCTCCGCTTATAGCGGATAGTCAATAGTTTAAAAATAAGATTGTATAGAGCTCTTTGATTAAAAACAAAAATGAGTTTTTAATAACAGATTATACGTATCTTTATTTTTAACGTACCTACGAGACAGATATATTATATAAATATATCTGTAAAGCATGTAACTATATGAAAATTTATATATTTCATAAGTTAGATTCATACCGTTTTTTCTCTATCATTCCAGGGGTTAATTTCCGGACTGAAAATGTGATCACTGGAAATCTCAACTGATTTTTCAACTGATTTTTCAACCGGGAATTCAACTGCTTTTTTTATCGTTCTTTCAACCGAATTTTCAATTGAGCTTGCAGTTGAACTTCCTGTCTGGACAGGGGTAATTCCAAGTATTTTCTTTGTTCTGAAGGCTGCAAGCAAAAACCCGTATGTGAGTGGACCTATAATGATTCCGATCGGGCCAAGAACGAAGACCGGCGCTGCAAAGGCTATAAGAGTAATTGCCGGATGGATTGCAGCCCGGTTTCTGGCAAGCCTTGGTCTTATTAAGAAATCAGGGATAAGGCTCAGGAAGACGATTCCCAGGAAAACCAGGGCTCCTGCTGTAAAAAAGTCCTGTATGAGGACATAGTAAAGGGCAAGGAGGCCGTAGACCGTGCCTGCTCCGACAACTGGCAGGAGAGCCATTATGAAGGTTATAATTCCCCAGATAAGAGGATAAGGGACTCCAAGTACCCAGTAAAGGATTCCCCCGATTACACCGGTCACGAGACAGGTCAGGAAGTAGACTATGAAGAGGCTCTGGTAAATGTAATTGAGCTCCCCGAGGAATACAACTCCCACTTTCCTGTCCGGAAAGAGATTCGGGAGTTCGGCTGCGATAGTTTCGCTTTCTACGAGAAGGTAATAGGTCAGGACAACAATTACTATCAGCTCTACAATCAGGATCGAAAGGCTGGTTGAGATCTGGAATATATTATTCTGGATTTCGGGGACATAATCCATGACCAGGGAGTTAAAGTATGCACCGATGCTTTCAGTCAGTTTTCCGGGATGAGTCTGGATAAAAGGCTCAAAAAGCCCGACTATCCTCCTGAGATCCATATTTGCAAACCCGTTAAGGGTATTTGGAATTTCTAAAATTTTTGAAATCTCATTCATTAAAGCCTTCACTATCATAACACTGGAGGATATTGTAAGAAGAAAGATTGCGCCAAGCGGGATCAGGGCGCAAGTCTGCTTGCGCTTTATGAATCTGAGGCAAAAAAAGTACACAGGATGAATAACGTAAGCAAAAAGAGCACTGAGAACAATAACATAAAAAAAAGCTGATGTTATATATAAGGCATATAAAGAAACCAGTGTGATTATAACTGCATAGATAGCCTTAACAGGGTCATAATTTTTCATATAATTAAATACTGGGAAAGTAGATAAATAACTTACTATCAATATAAATAAACTTCTCTCTTTGAAAGCATTAAATTTGTTTTCTTGAAAGCATTAAAGTATTAATGTTTGAGAGGATCAAATATGTTTGAGAGGATCAAATTCGTTTAATAAATTAGTAGGAAAAAAGTATTATTAAAATAAAAAATAAAAAAATAAAAAATATTTAAAGAGTGTTTGAGAATATTTGGTTACAGAGATATGGTTTCTGCCTTCTTCCGTTTGAAAATTGCAGTTACTGTTCCTTCATCATCAATATCTTCCTTAATTAGAATCAGTTCCCAGCCCTCATTTCCCATTTTTTCAAGGTCGCTCATCAGTTGTGGCATATGCACACCATGAATCCTGCGAGAATCATACTCCCATAGATGTATCATTCAATACCCCTCCTAACGATTAAGAGAAACTTTGTGATGTAAATTATTGCAATAAAACTATAAATAACCCGAACAAAAGAAAAAAAATAATTGGGTTTCTGTATCAAATACAGATATGTCTGAGCCCCTTTTTCATATCAATATTTTTCACATTTATTTTTAGCTATTTTTCCCGAATCAGATAGTCTCGGAACTGAAGACCTGAAAAGTATTCCATCCTCGTATTTTATCCTGCGGATTCTCTCACACGCCATGAAATCTAAAACCAGTTCAATATCTTCAGGGTATCCGGTATTGGGATATAATGGAGTCAGAGGCTGGGAGTTTTGCCCTGAGACATAGAACATATTTTCCCCGAAATAAGCGATGTAGTCCAGCTGATACTTTTCAAATACGAGGCGAATGAATTTTTTTGATAGAGGAGACTTTGCAAATTCAAAGTCCTCGTCTGTCATTTCAATACCTGCTTCGTACATAATAACGAGATTGGCAAGATTGGATATAAATTACAGGTAAAGGGCCCTTATTTGCCTGAACCTTTTGGCATCCTGACTCCGGGGATCAGGCCTATGAATCTGCCAACGCGCCTGTAGCGTTCCAGCATGTCCTGTTCCTGCCTGATATCTTCAAGTTTTTCAAAAATGTACAGGTTTTCAGGAACATTGGGGATCTGGGCTCTGAGAAAATTGAGCAGAGAATCAAGTTGTCTGTCCAGTTCTTTTTTGTCTTTTTCAAGGTCCTGAAAAATCCACTCCCTGACCTTCTGGCTTACAGTGCACACGATTTTTTCCGTGGGAGTACCCTTTGCCTTCAGGCAGGCTGTCCTTGCTCTGTACCGGATTCCGGAAAGTGTCTCTTTTAACTTCTGTTCCAGAACTACCTTTCCAATCCTGGGATACTCTTTTTTCACAGTTTTCTGTGCAAGAATAACGTCTTCTTCCATGGCCTCCAGAAGGCCTGAAACCCTATCAAAAGCTGCAACACAGGTCTCAAGCAGTTTTTTCTGAGCAGGCAGATCTCCGGGAGTCAGAGTTCCTGCTGCTCTAAGAAGCCCTGTGAACTCTCCCAGAATTTCCAGAAGCCTTTGATTTTCTTCCAGATCCCTGATCTCATGGGCTAGCTTTGAGAGGTATCTCTCACTTCCGAGCCTTGCAGCCCTCTCCGGACTGTCGCTGAAAAGTATTTGCAGGAAAGTCTCGTAAAATGGAGAGTAGAACTCAGGGATGGCGGTGTCAACAGAAGTTCCAAATGCTTCTTTAAAGTATTTGACAGCTTCCTTAAGTCCGAAAAGATAAGTGGCCTCATTTTCCGCCCTGAGTGCCCTCCAGAGAGAAGCTCTTCCAAGGGAGCGGAGTGAGTACCTGCGGACATAGATATAAGGGTTATCGATCAGAACCTGCAGGTCTCTCCATGCCCGTGTTTTATCAGGCACATAGAAAAAGGCAGGGCCAAGAGCTCGTGTTGCAGCCCGCTGCACAAAACTGTCGCTATGAGTTGAAAGCCTGATAAGGTCACTCCAGGCTTTTCCTTTATCCTGAATATCTGTATATCCGGATGCAAGAGCAAGTACCGCCCCTTTCCTGACTTCCCTATCCTCAACGGATGTAAGCCTCAACAGATCGTTCCACGCCCTCTGTTTATTATCGGAATATGTAAATGCAACGGCAAGAAGCTCTGCCGCTCTTTTCCGGAGCTGGGCATCCTGGCTTTCAGTGAGTTTGACAAGGTCATAAAAAACTCCGGATTTTTCCTCAACCGCTGGGAATACGTGGGAAAGCAGTCCTGCAGTGCCCTTTCTGACTCCTGTGTCTCCATCCCCTGACATTTTAAGAAGTTCACTCCAGATATCCTGCGTCTTGCCTTCCTTTCGAGAATAAATAGTGAGTAGAGACTCGATTGCACCTCTCCGCATCTGCGGGTCCGGGTCCTGTATCAGGCTTAGCAGCTCTCCTATGACTTCTTTCTTATCCGGCAGGTGAGGGTATGCCCTGGCAAAGGACTCAGCTGCGTCTTTTCGTACATCGCTGTCCCTGTCACCAGTCAGCTTCAGGAGGTCAAAAGCAGGTTTTCTATTTTCTGTTTCTGATGCCAGCTCGTAAAAACCTGCAGGTTTACTTTTCTCTTCTCCCTCCCACTTTCCTGCCATTTTTACCCAGTTTTCTCTCTTTTCCCTCCATTCTTCTTTCTCTTTATTTTTTCCTGTTTCCGTTTCCACTTCATTTATCTCATACCCATTACAGAATTGAGGGCAGACAGAAGCAAGAGTATTTACGACTCTCCTGAGCACATAACTATCCTTCTTTTCAGCCAGATGCACAAGGTCCGAATATGCCTGATTTTTGTCGGACACGTGTGGAAAAACCTTACTGAGAGTATCAGCTGCGGTTCTCCGGACATATTCGTCCTCATCCCCTGTAAGTTCAATAAGTTTCTTCCAGACGAGATCTTTGTCGTCCAGGCCCGGGAATACAGCTGAAAGCGCATCTGCAGCAGTATCCCTTACGTACCCGTCCCTTGCCCTGGTGAGCCTCAGGAAATCAGCCCATACCCTGGTTCTGTCGGGCATATAAGGAAATATAGCCACAAGGGTATCTACTGCCTGCTTTCTTACATGACCGCTCTCATCTTCGGTCAGCTTGAAAATGTCACCCCATGAACGCATTTTATCCGGTACAGAAGAAAAGAAAGAAGGCAGAGAAAGCAAAATTTCCTTTTGAACTGGCTGGTCCGCGGATTTTCCTGCCAGTTCCAGCATCTCTTCCCAGGCCTCATCTTTCTTTTCATCAGGCAAAGATGGAAAAACCTCCCCAATAGACCTTGCAGCCAATTCCCTAACCTTTGAATCTCCGGATTTGCCTGCCAGTTTCAGTAATTCTTCCCAGGCGTCATTTTTCCTTCCACCCGGCATTTCATGAAAAACAATGTTTAAAAAAGAAGCCGCTTTTTCCCGCACATAAGAGTCATCTGAAAAAGTCATCTCAAGCAGGTCTTCCCAGGCCTGCCCCTTATTCGGGATCTCACGGACCACGTCAGGAAGCAGGCGGACAATTCCCCTGCTAACGTCTTCCATACTTGATTTTGAATTTACCAGCTCAGCCAGATCTTTCCATGCCCGGTCTTTATCAGGCATAAGTGGAAAAACAGCAATCAGAGCATTTACTGCCCTTCTCATTACCATCTCTGACGGATAAGCCGTAAGGTTTACAAACCTCTCCCAGACAAGCTCCCTGTCCGGTACATTAGGAAAAACCGTCTGAAGGGAATTGACAGCCTCTTCCCTTACCTCATTGTCTCTGTCAGAGCAAAGCCTTAAAAGGTCTTCGAATGCCTGCTTCCGCTCTGGAAAAACCTCAAAAAGGGCTCCAAGCTTTCTTGCAGCCTTTATCCTCTCATCCGAAACCTGACTGAAAGTCTTATCATGTATACCTGGCTGGTCACTCAAAAATTTCCACCAACTGCTGCTCTAATCCCTTCCGATTTGCTATATTTGAGTTTAGCAGGTTTGTTTCTTATAAAGACACCGGACTATATATGATATTTTAACATTTATGTCTAATAAATATATCCTCGTGAGGTATGTATATATAGTGTGAGCTATATATATAAATGGCAATCAAAGAGTATAACTTTTCTAATATTTCCGGATTTTTGATTGATTGCAGTACAGCATATTGAAAAATGAAGGCATGATATAAGGAGTATTTTATGGAGTTTACGGATTCAGCGATAACTTTTAGGCAAAAAAATATAGTAATAAAGTCTCTTCGGTATATGGAAAGACATAAAAAAATTAGTCAGTATTGCGATGAATACAAAAAAAGCTGGCCTGAATTATCCTTTGATGAGGCAAGTAACTTAATCAGGATACTCGATAAGATGTCCTGGCAGTAACTATTTTTAGCTTCTATTCTTAGCTTCTTTCAGCTCTTTCTTATTTAGTTTCAAGTTTGTTTTTGCTCCATACTGTTGCTTAAGATAATTTGAGACAGGTGATATGCCGATTGGCTCAGGGGTACGAGTCCAATACCTCGGGAGTTTGGGGCGCGGTCACAAGCAAATAAAACCCCAGACGTTTCCTTTTTCGCTGCCACTTTAAAACTCTTTAGTTTCCTCATACTCAGGGTATTCAACTTTTCCCATGAAAAGGATGCAACCTGTCCGTTTATCCTCTATGAAGAACATGAACGGATGGTCGGCTTTGAATTCTCTTGGTTTGGAATCCCAGGAGATGCTCACGCCCATATCCATTTCCTCCATTGTTGCTGCGGCAGCTTCCGTGCCTTCTTCCTGCACATCTATAAATGCTTGATGAATTACTCTGGATATTGATAATGGACTGTTACTTATTCCTGAAAAGTTCGCCTGCCCAAAGGCATCCACAACGCCCATTTCGATTAGGGATTCGGAAAGCTCTGTTTTAGTCTCAAACTTAAATTTTGGAATCGTAGTCTCCACTTCCTCCACGAATTCCATGTCATTTTTAAGTTTAATGTAATCGTTCAGTGTGAATTCCGTTTCAAACTTTTCAATATTGTTGCCTTTCGGAAGCACGATGTACATGGATAAATCATTACCTTTATAAGGCAATTCTATAATTTTCGCCTTTGAGTTTTCGCCATATTTAAAATTATTACACATGTACATCATGTCCACAGAGACTTCTTTCCCTCCTGTCGGATAAAACGGTTTTTTGTCCGTCAGTTCCTTATCAAATTCATACACCCATTTTCCATTGAAATAAATAGCATTCGTGATAATTACCCGTGTATTAGCCGTTATTGAATCTTCAGGAACCAGGTCTTTTATTTTGTCCTTGGTCCTGGCTTCGACCCATTCATTGATGGTATCTCTGGAATCATCCGGTTTTCTTACAAAATCGAGATTTGTCACTTCTCCGTCATAGTATTTTTTCACGTTGAAAATATACGCATCTTTTACGGGATATCTTTCCTGCACCCAGAGCGCATTTGCAGTTTGAAGCTCGTAATCGCCGGCATCGGAATTTATCTTGTCGTTTATTCTCTCCAAACGAACTTTCAAAACTGTTTTATTGGCGGGGAAATAAAATGCGTTTGAGATTTGCTCCTTCGTAGTGTTTTCAGCTCCCTCATAACAGATCGCCATGGCAGCCGATATGCTGTACGGCGAAAAGAAGACGTTCTTTTTATCTCCGGCTTCCAGCTGTGCCAGTTGCGAGTACATGTCAAAAGCAAAAGCATTGTTTGCGGCAGCGATGTCATAATCTTTAACTGAGTCCGCATTAATCGTATTTTCCTTAACTGCATCTATATTTTCTTCAACTACAGTTGTATCTTCAACACAGCCTGTGCACAGCAACATTAGGGTAAATAACAGAAAAATAATTTTCATTCTGGCCATCTATTATAATATTTGGGAACAGTGTACTAAAATTTATTTATATATTAGCTGGGTAATTCCTGTTCTCCCTGAATAAAGTACGATGTATATTCCAAAAATATATGCAGCCTTTTTTTCAACCTTTTTGATTGCTTTCTGAGCACCTGGATTTTCAACAACCGCTTAATGTACCGGCAAGTACACGGGCAATTTGTGCTTGTGGTTAATCATTATGATTTTATAGACAGATCACACTGAGCTTTCTAAAGCTTCCAACGAAGTATTTATCTGTTATTATATTTATTCCAGTACATACATTACATTTACTGATATCACTTTATTCTGGAACTAATCTAACAGAGAAGAATATAACATTTCGTAAATGAAGGATGAAACAATGCGGCAACAGGATGCAATAATGAGGCAACTGGCACAGAAAGTAACAGATTTTATCGAACCAGTAGTTCCATATATGGTCATTGGCTCTAAAAGAGCGGCTGAAGAAGCTGGCAATAAGGTGGGGCCTGCTGTTTGGGAGCTTAAGAAAAAACTGTGGGAAAAACTGTTTTCGAGAGACAGGCCGGAGTTGAAGGAAGCCGCAGGAGATCTGGTTATTGCACCCGCCGACCCGGAGGTAAAGCAGGTTTTAATCCGGGCAATTATAAACTCGTTTGAAAAGGACCCTGATTTAGCTAAAGAAATTTCCTCCTTTATGGAAGATGGGATTATACAGGGAATGCTTCTCGAACAGAGGATGAAGGCTGAAGATGGTTCGGTCAAGCTTATAACACAAAATTCAAGTGAGAAAACCAGAGTGCTTGAAGAATTTAATAAGCTGCTTGAAGAATTCACCGCAAAAAACAATACTGTCAGTATTGCTCATGATTTAGAGCAGTTAGAAGCCGGGCAGGGAAAAGAAGAAACTATGGAAAAAGCCCTTGACTTTGCCTCTAAGATTCAATATGGAGATTTAAGGTCCCAGGCCCTTTCCCTGATTGTTCCGTATCTGAAGGGGCCAGACAAGGTAAAACTCATTGAAAAAACCCTTTACTCTACTTCCAATATTCAGGATGAAGACGAAAGAGCCAGGGTCCTTTCTTCACTTGTCCCTCACCTGAAGAGGCAGGGAAAAGAAGAAATTATTGAAGATATCCTTGACTTCTCTCCCCACATTCAATATGGGGATGCAAAATTCCAGATCCTTTCCTTGCTTATTCCGCACCTTGAAGGCTCCGGAAATGAGGAACTTATGGAAAAAGCCCTTGAAATGGCAGCCGGGATTCAATCCGAATTTCTGAGAGTACAGGCTCTTTCTTTGCTGATCCCACACCTGAAAGGGCAAAGAAAAGAGGAAATCATAGAAGAAGCCCTTGAGTTGGCTTCCAATCTCAAAGATAAAGACATGAGGCCCCAGGCGCTTTCATTTATTATTCTGCATCTGGATGAAACAAGGAAAAAAGAACTTTTTGAAAAAGCCCTTGAGATGGCAACCAGGATTAAATCCGAGTCTCGGAGGGCTCAGGCGCTTTTTTCGCTTGTTCCGTATATTGGTGGGTCAGAAAAATAAGACGTTATGTGTCCTCTGCGCCCGCGTCTTTGATGTGCAGATTCAAAGCCAGGATGTAGAGGCTGACGACCAGTACCCAGGCCGGAAAGATCAGCGTCACCCATAAATTGAGGCCGATGCTCACCAGCAAGACGAGTGCCAGCGAATAGGTTAAAAAGGACAGCCAGCGCGGCATGATACGGGTGCGCACCGAGATGGTGCCCAACGAGATCATGAATACGCCTGCCATGCGAATGGCATAGACATTGGTGATGTTAAATATCACCTCCCGACTAAAGGTGTATATGCCGCTGGTAATCAGCAAGTCTGGTTCGAGGGTATAGCTGGTCAGGAGCCCGCCGGCCAACGCCGCCGAGACAAAGGTCATGGCCAGGTACAGCAGACCGCTGCCAAAGAACACGCTCGAAAAGAAACGGTCTTCCAACTGTCCCATGCGGTCGCGCACCACACCGATGAACCACAGGAAGGCGATCCCGGAGATGGGCACCAGACTCAGGCCCAGGGCTACGGTCTTTGCCCGCTCCTCCAGCCAGAAGTCGCCGTTGGCCGGATCGGGTGGGATAGAGAGCCGGATGAGCACATTGGCGGTGATGTTCAGCACGGCAAAGAGGATACCGGCAACGGCCGCAGCACGTGGCGTCTTGAGCCGCAGGTCATTCAAGGGACGTACTTCTTCGTTCATGATCTGTCTCCCAAAAGCTGGTAGTGTCTCATCAACGGTGATTTGATAGGTAGAGGCAGGTCTTGTGCCTACCCAAATTGGGCAACTACAAGGGTTCGTCCCTACATTTATCCCTCAAATTAATCTTGACACGCCAGTAGTAGGCTGTGTCACTGCGCTGGAACCTCTTCAACTTCACCGAGTGTGAAGGACACAATTTCCCATGATATTATTCCCCATTCGTTTAGAGGTCTGAACATGTGGTCCAGACATCAACATTTATATAACTTTTTTAATAAAAAGGATATTATAATATATATATTGAATACTTGTTTACCTTCTGTGAATGTTGTTTTTGCTTTGAATGTCGTGTCTTCTTTTGAGCACAAATTAAATTTTTGAATAGTTTTGGTGGGAACTAAACCTCTACAAAAAGATACAATTCGGCAGTCGTTAGCTTCCAGCCTTAAAGACAAAGACATGAGGCCACAGGCAATTTCATTTATTGTTCCTCATCTTGATGGGGCTATGGATCTGCCAAATTTATTGAATGATGTTGATTTGTTACCAGAATGATGTTTAAGGCTGCTTCTGAGAACTAAACAACCTTGGATTGTTTTAGTTTTTCGGGTACCGGGCTCTCACCGGCCTCAAATCAAAACCGACAGCTTTTCCCTTTTTACATAAGGGCACTCTTTTTACAATAGTATCTTTAACACATCATCACCTTTAATATATTATCAGTTTTTAATACATCATACATCATTTCAAATTAATTATTTTCAGATTAATAATCCAGGGTGAGTGTTATACATGAAAGAATCTGTTAGAAAACTTGGCCTCATAGGGGCTGGCCTGTGGGCAATGACCGAAGAAAAAGTAAATGAGCTTGTAAAAGACCTGGTCGACACAGGAGATATCAGCAAGGAAGAAGGCAAAAAAGTTGTTCAGGACCTGGTTGAAGAAAGCAGGAAACAGAGGGTTGACCTCGAAAAGAAAATATCTGAAAAGATTCAGGATGCTACCTCAAAGGCAGATTTCTTTACCAAAAAAGATATGCGTGAGCTAGAATCAAGGTTAGAGATTCTGGAGGACGAAGTCCAGAAAATGAAAAATAAAGAAAAGATGTTCTTCAAATGAGATCATCTTTTTCTGGTTAATATTGGCTGTATTTTTTCCTGCTTTATCTTGCTGGTTCTGTTTTGCAGGAGGAATTATTCTTACAGCTCTTTTATATTCTTACAGCTCTTTTATTCTTACAGCTTTTTTATTCTTACAGATCTTCAATATCTATTTCGTCCTCAAGGCTTGAATTTTCGAGCAGATTCTCAAGTTCTGTAATGTTTTCTTCAAATTCCTGAATTTCTGCTTCGGTAAGTTCCTGTTCAGCTGAAGTATTTTCTTCTGCTCCGGGAATATTTGGGGCTATACCTGCTTCTTCCGCTTTAGATGTATCGTTTCCGATGCAACCGGACCCTGCAAGCCAGAAAATTAAAATTGAAAGCATAAGCACATGTATGAATTTTACCATTTTTTGCCCCCTTAATTCTCCAGTCCGTCCTCAGAGGAATTTTCGGATTCGTTCCCTGAGCTACCATTGGTTTCTCCAGAGGTCTCTGTATCAGTAAATTCAGTTCCCACGGTATTTCGGGTTCTGATTCTGTTTTTCTCTTCACTTCTATGCGGCTCCAGCTCACCGAAGATTTCTTTCAGGATCTGGTTTGCCTCTTTTATCTCCTTGAGAGCACTTTGCTGATAATTGTCTGCTTTTTGCAGTTCTTCCTGAGTGGCGTTTTCTTTATTGTAGATCTTTTTTGCTGCCTCATTATTTTCCCTGGCTGAGTCCATCAGGGCATTGTAATTGGCAAGCTTTGCCTCAAGTTCAGTTGTATTAACACCGGTTTTGTTCAGGCTTTCGATTTCATTTTCAAGTTTTAGAGAAACTGCTTCGGATTTGTTTACAAATTTATCCAGACTCTCGCAGGCAGTCTGCCCGGTTTCCACTGCGGTCCGATTTTTAACATTGTTCCAGACGCCGCGTACCGATTCGGTTGCATTTGCAAAGTCTTCAAGGTCTTCGGCTTTTCCAATATCCTTCTTTTCGTCTTCCAGCTGGCTTATCCTGTCTTCAATAGCATCAATTCTGGCTTCTGTGTCGTCACCGTTTGACTGCTTACGGTTATACTGCACTTTTTCAAGATGAGCTATCATATAATCTATACTCGAGTTCAGATATTCCCTTGTGATTTCCAGTTCTTCATCACCGTAATTTCCTGACCTGAGCTGTTTTCGGATCTCAAGGAAATTTTTCTTTGAGTTTTGATAGTTATTTTTATGGACCTTGAGCTGTTCTTTTAACTGCGTCCTTTCCTGAGCTTCTTCTCGCAGCGGTTCTCTTTCCAGAGTTCCATACTCGGTTTGATTTCTGGCCGGAATTTTTTCCTTGATCAATTCCTGTTTCTGGAGAGTTTCAAGCGTCTTTTCATTCTTAGCATCATTACTTACCCCTGCTCTATTCTTAGCATCATTACTTGCCCCAGCTCCATTCCCGGCAAGAGCCGCTGTCGATAGGATACTAAATACAATAAGTACGACAGTTAGACAAGATGCATAGCGTATTACTTTCCCAAATTTGCCCATATGACTTCCTCCATTTAAATTATTCAATTGTTACCTTATTTGGAGGGGGGAATATATAAGTATACTTTTCGTAAAAGAGATCATTAATTGGCAATTGTATAATCTAAAGCTTTATGAGTTTTATATTTGCTAAATAATGCTTTAAAATCCTTTATATATTCTTAATTATAAACAATTAACGTAAAGCTTTTATATTAAATTCAACTTTTCTCATTGACTATAAGTAAAAAATTTAATTAAGTTTTTCTGTTTTGTCTTTTTTTCTTTCGTTTGGGAAATAAATTTACGGCATCATGCACTAAATCGAATATTCATGCAGTATAAGTTCGTCCCTCACATTTATCATATAAATTATAAAGTTGTCAGGCCGGTTATGTCAGATAAGCCTGAAAAATTAAAGGAAGATGATCGTGAGCTAAGCAAAAGGATCGAGCAAAAGATGAGTGAAACCGGATGAAACTTACAAAGAAAAACTGAATGAAAAAACTGAATGAAAGAAACTGAATGAAAGAAACTGAATGAAAAAACTGAATGAAAGAAACTGAATAAAAGAAACTGAATGAAAAAAACTGAATGAAAAAAACTGAATGAAAAAACAGGATCAATGATATTAATCCTTGAAAAGACGATTTTGAGAAAACGAGAGTAAGAAAAGATATTTTTCAGGTGAGGGTCATCTTTCAATCGAACTTACTCTTATTTTACTTCTTATTCTATTTTCATTTATTATTCTGTTTTCTTCCATCTCACCGTTTTCAGCTACTTTCACTTTTCTTCACTTTAGACTTAAAGTTCTTCAATTACTATTTCTTCCTCAAGGCTTGCATTTTCTAGCAGGTTCTCGAGTTCGGCCATATCAGAGTCAAGTTCCTGTATCTCAGCCTGGGAAAGTCCCATTTCCGAATCTTCTGATATCCCATTCCCTGCCTCGGCAACATTCGGGGCTGTTTCCTCCACTACAGTTGCATCGTTTCCGACGCAACCGGATCCTGCAAGCCAGACAATTAAAGCTGACAGTACAAGCAGGTGAGCGAATTTGACCATTTTCTGCCTCCTTAATTCTCCAATCTATCCTCTGAGAAGTTTTCGGTTCTGTTCCCTGAGCCAATGTTTATTCTCCTTTCGGAGAGGCTTTGTCCCGTTTACAGGAGTGCCGCGTATACAGATAAATTCTTATTAGTATTGTTTATACTTGTGGTATTATTAAGTTTGGTTTCCAATATTGTTATCTACTCTAATATTGTTAACTTCTTCAAAGTTATATTCTTTCAGTTCGTCGAAAATTACTCTGAGTATCTGGTTTGCCTTATTGACATTATTAAGAGATTCACGCAGATAATTGTTTGCCACTTCCAGGTTTTCCCGGGTAGCGTTCTCATCTTCATAAATAGAATCTGCAGCTTCTTTTTTATCCTGAGCAGCTTTTAGATATAAATTATAACTGGTAAGCCTTGTCTCAAGGTCCGCTGTTTTAACACCAGTCTCGTTCAGGCTCTCAATTTCAGTATCAAGTTTTTTAGAGAGATTTCCGGATTTGTTAAGGAATTCCCCTATTTTATGGCTAACAGTCTGTCCTGCGCCTGCCAGGCTGGCCTTCTGCGCATTATTCCATATTCCACGCACGGACCTGACCGTAACTACAAATTCTTGCTGGCTGGAAGCAGTTGCAACTTCGGCCTTTTCAGCCTCAAGCAGTTTTATAGTTTCATCTATGGCAACGATTCTTTCTTCTATTCCATTGCCATTTGAGTGCTGCATGTTGGTTTTTACGTTTTCCAGGTGGACTATCATATAACTAATACTTGAGTTAAGGTAGAGTCCTGTGGCATTTACAGCTTCTTCAGAATTGGGATCAAGTTTTCCTGCTCGAATTTGATTTCTTACCTTAAGGAAGTCCCCTTTTGCTTCCCGGTATTCGTTCTTCTGTAGCTGGAGCTCTTCATGTAGCTGTTTTCTTTCAAGTTTATACGCAGAAATCTTATCTTGATCCTGTGTTCTGACTCTGTCTTGATCCTGCATATTTTCAGGATCGGAATTCTCAGCGCCGTTAGCATCCTCTATACTATCTTTTTCGTTATTTTCTGAACCTGTATTGCCATTGGCATCCTCTATACTATCTTTTTCGTTATTTTCTGGACCTGTATTGCCTTTAGCATCCTCTATACTATCTTTTTCGTTATTTTCTGGATCTGTATTGCCATTGGCATCCTCGACACTGTATTTTTCGCTATTTTCTGAACCTGTTTCTGAACCTGTAGCACTCTCGCCTGCATACTGGATCCCACTTCCATGCTCTGACGAGTCCTTAGTAGCAAGTGATCCTCCAGGCAGTACACAGAATAATATTAATATAAATGTAATATAAGCCAGATATCGAACAATTCTTGATTTTTTCATCTGACTGCCTCCTTTGGCAAGTTAAGATACTGTCATATTAAGATAGGGAGATATAAGCATACTTTTCGGAATAAGACTGATTAATAACAATAAATGGGCTTCCAAGCTTGATAGGATCTTTATTTTCTTGATAAAACTTTAATTTGCCTTCAGTACGTTTTAACTTCTTACAAGGAAAAGTAAAAGATTTATGCTAAAAACCCATTTAAAGCTTCGTGAATTTTAGAAAGCTCTGCAAAATCGCCTGCGTATTCATTTTCCTAATGTGTTTTCAGGGGAACGCACTTGCGGCGACTATTCACGGGACCGTGTATGAGTGGTACAGCTTCAAACCCCTCGAAAACTCAATAGTTGAGATCAACTCTACTCCGGAGCAGTCCTTTGTTGCAACGGATGCTGAATACTCTTTTAACCTTACTCCAGGAACCTACTTGATAACAGCCAATTATTTTGAAGAGGATACTATAGTTTATACGGCTGAAGAAGAAGTTATAGTTTCCGACGAAGGGGAATTCGTTCATGACCTTCTACTTTTCCCTACTTATCAGGAAGATCTTCTTGACCAGGAGGACTTCGAAAATGTTGATCTGGATTTTGAGGAGGCAGAGCCCCAATCTCCGGCAAGTTCGCAAAATAAGGTTAGCTCACAAAATATGGTTTTAACTTTTGCTTTACTTGCAATCTGTATCCTGCTATTGGCTGGTTATTTCGTGAAAAAGGAAAAAAGAAACCCTCCTGAAAAGACAGCAGGCTCCCCGGGGAAAACGGGACATCTAAATGCATCAGAACTAAATGCATCAGAACTAAATGCATCAGAACTAAATGCATCAGAACCACCAGATGCATCAGAACCTGAAAATTTAACAATAGAGGTAGAGACCTCGGAACATGCAAAATCCAATAAAGCAGGTTCTATTGAAGTTTCAGAAACCGACCAGGAGCTTCCTTCATCTCTTAACGTTGAAGAATGGACTGGGAACATATCTGGGACAGAGATGCCCGTGCAGCAAAATGTAAAGCTGGCAGAAGATTCAAAGGTATCTATTAATCCCTCGGAAGAGGAATTTGATTCGTTTAGTCCCGGTGATCTGGAAATCCCTGAAGCAACTCTCCCTGATGATCTGAAAGAGATTATGAGTCTGATTCGAGCTAATGGAAACCGAATTACTCAGAGAGAACTCCGTAAAAAGTCTCCGTATTCGGAATCCAAAGTAAGCCTTATGCTTTCGGATCTTGAAGAACGCGGATTGGTTGAAAAGTTCAAAAGGGGCAGAGGAAACATTATCCGAATTCCTGATGGAGAGGTTATCAAGCAGGGATCCCAGAGCAAGAAGGAGTCAGGAGGAAACGGTACTTTATAAGAAAATGACTCTTTTCTTCACATCTTTTGAAAAACCGTCAATAGCAAACCCCGTAAATAGCAAACTATATAACTGAATTCATCTACTAAGCAGCAGGAAATATTAATAAAAGTTTGAAAGATCTGGCACATGATATTCCTTGATACCCTTTTTGCTCATTTATACATGATTACCTTCTACATTCAATGGAATGCCATTAAATGTAAACTGTATTATCATGGTAAAAATCAGGGCAAATATCTCTCAAAGATAAGGCTGACGGAAATTTAGTGTCAGAATAAAGATCTTAAGGGTCAGAATAAAGAATTACAGAATAGAAGTAACGAATTATAAAATCATAACACATGAATTAAATTTATAATATCTGATTCGCCAGCAGATGGGTTATCAATAAGTTATGAAATCAGCTTTAAACAGTATAATTTGAGCCGGTGTCCATATGCTGATATATTATTATAACCTTGACAGTGAGCTGACTGAATTAGATTACTGGATATTAAATTTAATACATTTATTAATTTGATATATTTATTAAATTGATACATTTATTAAATTAATATATTATTACTTAAACTTCATATCTAATCTAATTATTATAAATTGCATGAGGGACAGTATGCGAGTTTCCATGGACATTGAATTAAAAGATGTGCCCGGGCAGATGCTTTTAGCCCTCCAGCCTCTTTCGGAATTTAAGGCTAACCTGATAACTGTTTTACACCACCACCAGAAGCGGACCCCCAGAAAAACAGTTCCTGTACAGCTTGTACTTGAGATAAAGCCTGAGAACATCGGAGCAATAAAAGCAAAGCTTGAGGAAAACGGGATAAAAGTCGTAAGGGTTGGAGAACACCGTTTCAGAGAGAGCATAAATGTAGTCCTTATAGGGCACGTGGTCCATACAGGGATCCAGGATACGATTGATGAAATTGACAAGACCGGGTTTGCGGAGGTAGTTGACATCTCGCTATCCATGCCGGGTATTAATCTGCTTTCTTCAGCTCTGATCAGAATCGATGCTGTGGGTAAAGAGGATCTGCAAAAGGCGCTTGACATCCTTAAAAAAGTCTCGGTAAGAAAAGACCTGCTTATGGTTCTTCCAATAGACATCCATGCCTGAAAAAACATAGGAGATTTGAAAACATGAAAACAGTGCGCTGCTCTATTCTAGGATTTGGTGCAATTGGACAGGGTGTAGCCGAGGTACTCCTTATGAAAAAAGAGTATCTGGAAAGTATCGGGCTGGAAGTTCTGGTGGTTGCGGTTGTGGATTCTAAAGGGGCTACTGTTAACCCCGACGGAGTGGATCTAGCCGACTGCCTTTCCCGCAAGAGGACAGGGGGCACGGTTGCCATAGATAAGCTCACAGGTGTTGAGGTTATAAGGTCCGTAGACCATGAGCTGGTAATCGAAACCACTCCTACAAATATTGTCACTGGAGGAGCAGGTCTTCAGAACATGATTGCAGCTTTCGAGATCGGCAAAGATGTTATTACCTCCAATAAAGGACCTCTTACCCTGAAGTACAGGGAACTGATGGAAGCTGCGAAAGCAGCCGGATCAAACTTCAGGTTCGAAGCTACAGTCGGCGGCTCCATGCCCATTATTAATCTGGCAAATGAAGTCCTTGCTGGAAATAAACTCCGAAGCATCAAAGGAATTCTTAACGGGACCTGTAACTATATCCTCACCAGAATGCTTGAGGAAAGGGCAAGTTATAAAGATATTCTTGCCGAGTCCATGGAACTCGGAATTGCCGAAACCGATCCGACATATGACGTTGAAGGAATTGATACGGCCTGCAAACTGGTAATTCTTGCCAATTCAATTTTCGGGCTTGATGCGACATACAGGGACGTTGAGGTTACAGGAATCACGAAGATCACGCCTGAGGCCCTGGAAATGGCTTATGAAAGAGGGCATGTGATAAAGCTTATAGGAGAGGTCAGCAGGGAAAGAATACATGTTGCTCCCAGGCTTGTGCCTATCAACCATCCACTCGCTGTAAAAGGCACCCTTAATGTGGCTTCTATAGACACTGAGCTTGCAGGAGAAATTACGGTTACAGGCAAAGGCGCAGGTCCGATCGAAACAGCAAGCGCAGTTCTCAGTGACCTGGTTGCAATTTACGGAAATCGATAAGTACTGGAAATATCGGCCTTCAGAGACCAGAATCTGAAAAAACATAAAACGAAAAAGCTGCGTGGACCATGACAAGCTTCAGGGAATTTGCAGAAACCTGCCAGACGATTGAAAAAATATCGAGCACTATAGAAACTACAAATAAGGTTGCTGACCTTCTCAAAAAGGTTGACGTCGAAGAGCTGCCTCTTGCAACTCACTTTATTATGAGTGAGGTTTTTCCTGCCTGGAGTGGGGAGCAGCTCGGGATTGGCACAAGCCTGCTTTATGTTTCCCTTTCCAAAGCCTCAGGTATGTCTGTACAAAGTATAGAATCTCTTATCCGGACCACTGGAGACATCGGGGATACCGCACTTCTTATCCTTAAAGAAAAGCGAAAGAATCAGGTGACATTTTCTTCTTTCCTCGAAGAGCAGCCAGAGCTTTCAATAACTGAGGTTTACCAGCGTTTCAAGACCGCATCCGAAGCTTCCGGCAAAGGTTCACAGGACGTTAAGGTCAGAAACCTTCAGTTTCTATTTACTTCATCAACCCCGAGGGAAGCAAAATACATCTCCAGGCTTGCACTTGAGGAACTCCGCATAGGAGTAGGGGAAGGAGTTGTAAGGGATGCCATTGCAAAAGCCTTTTCCGTCCCTGCAGATGTAGCAGAACATGCCTTTATGGTCACAAACGACCTCGGGATAGTGGCTGCAACTGCCAAGAAAGGTGGGGTAAAAGCCCTCGAAAGTCTCGGGATCGAAATTAACCGTCCCATAAAGATGATGCTTTCGCAGATCAGCCCTGATATAGATGCCGATATCAGGGATATGAAGGAAGCTGCAATTGAGTGGAAATTCGACGGGGCAAGAGTCCAGATCCACAAGAGTGGAAATTCGGTTACTCTTTTTTCCCGAAAGCTTGAAAACGTCACAAATTCCCTCCCTGACCTTGTCGAAATAGTCCGGAAACATGTAAAGGCTGAATCCGCAATCCTTGATGGGGAAGCCGTTGCAGTAGATGAAAATGGGAGGCCTAAAGCCTTTCAGGAGATCCTTAAGCGTTTCAGGCGCAAGTACGATGTTGAAGAAAAAATGCTCGGAATTCCTATCCAGCTCAACCTCTTTGACATCATGTACCTGAACGGCAGAACCCTGATTGATCTCCCTCTTGTTGAGCGGCGAAAAGCGCTTGAATCCTGCGTGGAGAGCTCCGTTGAGGACTCAAAATCCATCTGCGTGGACGAGCAGGTGATAACCGGAGACCTCGAGGTTGTGGAAAAAATCTACAGGGAAGCCTTAAGAGCCGGGCACGAAGGCGTCATGGTCAAAAATCCTAACTCATTATATTCCCCCGGCAAGCGCGGTAAAAACTGGCTGAAGAAAAAACCCCTTATGGAAACCCTTGACCTTGTGATCGTGGGGGCAGAATGGGGCTTTGGGCGCAGGGCAAACCTGATAGGCTCGTATTCAGTTGCCTGCTACGATCCCGAGACTTTACGCTTCCTGCAGGTTGGCAAGGTGGGTACGGGTCTTACCGATGAGCAGCTCAAAGAACTTACAGAGATGCTCTCAGGGCTAATGGAAAGCGGAGAAGCCGGAGGGGTATTTGCCATAAGGCCGAAGGTTGTTCTGGAAATCGCCTTTGAGGAAATCCAGAAAAGCCCCAACTACGACTCGGGCTTTGCACTTCGTTTTCCCCGCTTCATCCGTATCCGGGACGATAAAGACCCCGAAGAAGCAGATACAATCCAGCGGATCGGGCGCGTCTACAGCCAGCAGCTGAAAAGGCTCTGAAAGGCTTATCTCCACTATATTTTGAAAGATTAGTTAGAGTAAGCAAAATAATTGAGTTAAAACAGAACGGGTAAAACAGAACTGTTTAAAATATGCTGTTAAAAATTAATGTGGCCTGTTTAAGGATGGATCAAACATACTTGAACAGGTCGTCCCTTTTCATTTCGTGCAGCCTATCCCGGAGAAGTCCCTTTAAGGCTTTCAAATCTCCTTTTTTAGCACTTATAGGAGCGATGATATGCTTCCAGTTCTGCCATGGAGGCTCAAGTCCGAGACGAACTGAAACCTCGTCAAGGAGATAGTCATATTCGTCTGCTTTTACTTTGTCCATCTTGTTTGTAGCAACGATTGTGTCAATCCCGAGTTCCCTCATGAAATCAAACATTTCAACGTCGATAGGAATCTGGTTCCTTGAATCCCAGCGGTCGACTACTTCCGGGAAAGCCGGGCCGTCTATTACAAGGACCCCGAGTTTGATCCTTTCGGCATTCTTTTCGATATAGCGTACTGTCTGGTCTTTTACAATATCCTGTTTCCGGTCTTTCACTCCGCTCATGAAGCCGAAGCCCGGCATATCCGTGATAAGAAGGTCTGACGCCTGGGCGTGTATGGGACGCAGGGTAACGCCTGGGCGTCTCCCAACCCTTACTTTTGCTCCGAAGATCTCCCTGAGAAGGGAGGACTTGCCCACATTTGAGCGCCCTACAAAAATAATCTCAATATTTACGCCGTGTTCAGCTGCAGTCTTGCTGGTTTCCATTTTATTTTACCTCACTTGCTTCCCCGAGTCTGACATCGAAAGCCCGGAGGAAAACCTCCAGCGAATCTTCGGGGATGCGCGCTCCTGCTGCAACAGGGTGCCCGCCGCCGCTTCCTCCAAACTTAGGTGCAACCGAGCGAAGGATACGATTTACATCCACATTTCCGCGGGAACGTATGCTAAGATCATACACGCCTTTTCTCTCACGGTACTCGGCTGCAATTCCCACTTCTCTCTGGCCGTAGGAGGCTGCATAGATCGCTGCCTTTGAAATAGAGTTATTCGTATTTACAATATACGCACTGTTTTTCAGGACTTTCACGTTTTCTTTAACAAAAAGCCGGGTTTTCTCTTCATTAATTGCAGCTTCCCTGGCAAGCTCGAGCAGGTCAGGTATATTTGAAGGAATTACGTCCTGTGATAGGGGTTCAATCAGGGTTCTTTTAAACTCGTATTCTTTTCCTTTCTGGAGTATTGCCTGGATCAGGGCTCCAGCCTGGAAATAGAGGCTTCTTTTGTCCCAGTCTCTTACCCAGCTCTTTACACAGGGCGTGTTGTCACAGAAGTCCCCTATAGCCCCGTAGATTGCTACCCTCCGCATTTCCGGGCTCAGAAGCTCTTCAAAGACCCTGTAGGTGAGCTCTGAGGCACATACTCCCGTATCGTGATAAAACCAGTCTTCTTTTCTGCATCTTTCCGGAAGGGGATGGTGATCTATGTAGTGTAGGTTGCATTCTTCCGCAAGTTCCTCAAGTGTTGAGAGGAGTTCCGAGCAGTGCCTTTCCTCGATTGCAATATCGCAGATTATAAGATTCTCAACGTCCTCAATGAGATCTAACGTATCGAGAAGGCTGACCGGACTTGTAAAGTAGATATATGCGTCCGGATAGGCACTTTTTGCAATTGCCCCTGAACATATCCCGTCAGAGTCTCCGTGGGTCAGGATCAGGGTTTTTGCTTTAGGCTGGTTCTGGAGTTCTTTCATGTTTTGATTCCGTTTTCTTCTTTTAGAAGGTATATTTTTGTTTTGATCTCTTTTTAAGGCGTCTGATTTTTGAATTTCATTCAACGGTTTTATGAAAGTTCTACGTTCTAATTGTTAATTTTATCTTTTTATTCTAATGAGCTGACAGTTCTGATCGACTGGTGGACCTATTCCGGAATCCCTGAGGAAATCTTTCAGTTCTCTCTTTCTGCGCCGCACTGGACCTGAGCCAGCCGTCAGCCAGATAATAAGTGCCCGACAAAACAACACCGCAATAAAGAGAAACAATACATTGGAGAAATGCCCCAGGGACTGAGAGAATACTTCCCTTAATCCCGGAAACTGATTTTCAATTCACAGGTAAATACAAGCGCCTCCGCCAGCTTGTCTGGCGGCCCTGAAAAAAAAGAGGGAAATAAAAAAGAGATTTGACAAAGAGTGTTTTTCAGGTAGAATTTGATTTGTTCTTTTTTGTTGGGTCTTACGGTTTCCTCGATATTACGTTTTCCTTGATAGTTTTTGCTTGCTGACTTTTATTTTCGATCTTCTTTTCGGGCTTTTTTGCTGGAAAGAACGCTCTCCTGCGTCGAGCTTAACAAGAAATACATAATAAAGCAAATGACGTAGTATGGGTCAGAGATATTGTAACTTGTTCCTCTTGAGTGGAGCCCAGTAGTATAACCCATAGATTAGAACAGCAGCAATATGGCTACAAAGGAAAATGTGTATGGATTGGTTCACAGGGCATATAGTGAGCCATGTGGAGAATCTGAAAGACAAGTAAAAAGGGTGCCATGCAAAAAAATTAATGATTGAAGATGCTGGTTTTAGCAGTCAGATAAGTGTAGTGGGCAGGGCGGAAAAGGATGCTCCGGAAAACCCGGAAGCATCCGGAATAATATTTGACTTTTATAGTCATTCAGTTGCTTCTCTTTCTCAGGAGCCCTGTTCCCGCCAGAAGCCCTGTTACAGCAAGTATGGAACCGAATCCAGGGGTATCTCCATAATCTTCTTCCGTCCCGCCGGTTTGTGTCTGGCTTGCAGGTTCATTTTTCTCCTGGTTGGATCCGGTTGTCCCTTCCGGCTGTGAGCTGCTTCCTTCAAGGGTCATTGGCGTTCCTACATAAACAACGGGAGTTTCTGAGTTGACCTCTCCTGAATATTTATCGAGATCGAGGAAAGTTGCTTTGCAGGCAGGAAGCTGGACTTCTCCTTCTTTGTGCATCTGCAGGATGTAAGTGATTGTCTTTGAGCTGCCGCTTCCAAGTACCTGCTTGAAACTCGTTTCTCCACTTATTAATTTGGCCTCGGAGGGCACGACGTCGGTTACTGTTACACTTGCATCAACATTTCCAGTGTTCTTTGTAGTGACCGTTACAGTCAGTTCGTCTCCGGGGTTTAGCTGCTGTTTGTCAACCTTTTTCGTAATTTCAATATAAGGCCCGTAAATTTTTATCGTATCCGACTTCTCGGAATCCACTTTCCCGCTCTGCCCGTTTGCAAGGGTGAAAGTAGCTGTGGTTTTCGGGACGGTAAAGCTCCCTGGTCTTTCCGGAACGAGGGTATACTCAAAAACCTTTTCAGCCACTTCTCCGGCTTTCAGGGAAAGTGTCTTTTCAAGGGATACACTTTCTTTAAGGTGCATTCCGGAAACAATCTGATCTTTGAGGTCGATATTGTTTATGTCGCATAGCCCTCCGTTCCGAACAGTGACTGAAACATATACCTGTTCCTCCATATGGCGCTCTTGCGTAGCACTCTTCGAAACAATGAGGTCCCATTTTTTTTCGACTTTTATACTTTTGGAACCTTCGTGTTCATACTTATTGCCCTTGAAGTCTTCGCATGTGGTTTTTGCAGTTATCTTGAAATTTGTATCTTCCCAGGGAGTGGGCGTTTTCAGTGTGAGAGTAATGGGCTCAACAGTCTCATCTTTGAGGATCTTTGTGTATGTGTATTTTGTTTTTCCACTAAGTACTTCTAACCCGGCGGTATCAACAGTCAGCACAACGTTTTCAGCCTTTGCTTTCCCGTTATTTTTAACTGTTATCGTTACATCGATTCTGCCATCCCCTGTAGATTTAGAATCGTATGTATCTTTTTTAGTTTCGATCTTTATGTCAAAACCTGGTTTTCCTCTTACAAGAACATCCAGTTCAGCATATGGATTCCAATTTCCGGTCTTGAATTCCTTTCCATCTTTGGTAAGTATTTCATAATTCGGATTTACACTCTGGGCATAAACCTTTATCTCATCATTATATTCAAATTCCAGACCTGCCGTAAGAGGACATGTCTTTAATTTTTCCCCACCCTTTGAAATCGAAACGAAAACCATCTTATCTTCGTTGAAATCCTCTGCTTTTATTTCATACCCGTCTACGGTTATTGTACTTCCCCAATATAGTTTTGCATTATTCTGTTTCTCCACCCACTCCACTTCATCTGCCGCAAAAGCGGCCATTGAGAGGCCGGAGAAGATAAAAACGGCAAGTAATACGATCAGTGCAATCCTTTTAGCCATGGTTACCTTCCTTGATTTTTATTATGTTTATATCGGGCCCGGGCAATGGAAACGTACATTTTGCGTTTCTGTGAAATTTGCGGCTTGATCAATATTTTATATATTTATATATTTTTATTTTTTAGGTGATATTCTACAACAGCCGTATTATTTTTATGCGTAGCATAGTCTTCGCCCCAGCCCACTCCCTCTTAAATAATTAGTTTCAGGTCCCTATTTTCAATAATGTATTTATAAATATACATTTTATAAGTTTATCCATCTCTTCAAAATATCTTAAGTAAATCTCTATAAATTATCTTCACATATTCTATTTTAATTTTTGCTAATGATTTCGCAAATTTTGATTGAAAGAGGACCTCCTTTAGAATGGAATCTTTGTTCTGTTGATGAGCTTTTAGTTTATGAATGAAGTTTTAACTCAGGGCTGGGATTAAATGTCATAAACACTTAATCTGAATTCTGGCAATTAGAATTCTGACTGGCGAAAACGAGTACTTTTAAATTTTCCGGTTTCCGGAGGTTTTTTCCATGAAACTTAGTGAAATTGTGCATATCCTTGAAGAGATAGCTCCACCTGAGCTTGCTGATGACTTTGATACAGGTAGAATTGGTTTGATCCTTGGTCTTGAGGATGATGTGAACAGGATAGCAGTTGCCCTGGATGCAAACTCCTACGTTCTTAAAAAAGCGGCAGAAATGAGGGCAGACATGCTGATTACTCATCATACCCTTATCTTTCATCCGGTAAATATAATTTCAAAGCCTCTGGCAGCATCCCTCAGGATTGCTCTTGAAAACGGGATCTCCCTTTACAGCATGCACACTAATTACGACAGAGCTGAAGGAGGAATTAATGATGTTCTTGCCACCCGCCTGGGGCTCAAAAATATCCGGACTTCAGAAATCGGAAGGATAGGGGAAATCGAACCGTGTTCCTCAGCTGAACTGGCAGCCCATGTTTCGGATTGTCTGCAGACCCCCGTTATGTACGCCGGAGAAAAGGATGAAATCAGTAAGGTGATGGTTATAGGGGGTAGCGGCTTTCGGAACGAATATCTTGAAATCGCCAGGGAAAACGGAGTTGATGCCTTTATCTCATCCGAACTTAAGCATGACATCCTCCGAACGCACGAAGATCTCTGCCTGATTGATGCAACCCATTATGCTACGGAGAACCCGGGTATGGAAGCCCTATGTTCCAGGCTGCGCAAGCTTCCTGGAATTGAGGTGGAATTCATTGACCAGCCTTCCGGACTCCTGGCGGTTAACTGCAGGCTTGACAAAAATAAAGTTGCACTCGATCTGAACGAAGGAAAGGAGGCCTGTAAACAGGAAGAAACCGGGAAGTAATCTCTTGAATCCATGCTTGAAGAACAGTCAAGAAACCAGATACGTTCAGATTACCGGCGCAGCCTTGGAAATGAATATCGCAGAAGATACCTTGAATAAGCTACTTCAACTTCAATCAATACTACTTCAATCAATGCTACTTCAACCAATGCTACTTCAACCAATATATCCTGTATATGTTTCAATCATAAATTTCAATGAGGTACCGTATATGGTATCTCAAATACCCCGGGCAATTTATTTCAAACAGATTTTTTTAGGAGTCCATCTGTTTAATACTTAATTTCCGGTTTTATGTTTTACTGTTGCAGTATCGGGTTTCTGATTCTATTGCATTCAAATAGTTTTCAAAATGCCTTCTCAAAATGCCCGTTTCTTTTGTTTCAGGAAGTGAGGCCATTATTGCCTCCAGATATCCGTACTCTTTAAGAATAGAATAAGTTGCAGGAAAATTTATGTCAAAAATCCAGCTCAGACGAAGAAGTTTTACGTCGTTTCTGTTTTTCATATCTCCAATTCTTGCCATTCTGTTATTCAGGATCTCTGATACTATGGGTTCCGAATACCCCTGAGCATCTGGCAGATATAGTTCAAGCGCCGGGTTCCTGCATCCCTCTTCTGCATATTCTTCACTGGCAAGCCTCAGGATGTCAATCTTGTCTGCATCCCTTATCAGCCTGGAGAAAAAATAAAGTTTACTGCAGGTCTCTACATTTTCTGGAATTTCCATCAGGTTGTGATATTCTATAGCTTTCAGGATGAGGTTTTCTTCTTCTCCGGAAAGGCGGGAGAGAACTCTTTCTTTATTCAGAATATTTACGCCCAGAATCGCATGATTTTCCGATTCTGAATCTCTGAACGTTTTGTATTTAATGAACTGCTCAAAACGACCCAGGTCATGAAACAGGGCTATTGCTTCGGCAAGCATGCATTCCTTTTCGCTGATTTTCGTCGATTTTGCAAGTAAAAGGATATTTTCACAAACTCTTCCCGTGTGTTCGATCTTTAGCTCAAGATTTTCCTGGATGAAAGAGTCGGGAGAAAATAATCTGTTCACATACTCGAAAAACCATCTCCGAAAATAAACCAGGTCTTCTTTCTGCATGCTTCTGCAATAAGAAATGTTGAGGTATATACTTTATGCATATCTTGCAGATTTTGTACTGAAAAGGTTTTTGTTTAAATAATAATATTAATTACTCCGGACAATTATGAGATAATTATAGTTTCCTTCAAGATAATAACTTTGCAATTTACCGGAACCCAATCCTTACCTGTAAACACCGTGACTATCTGCTATAAATTCAACGTTTTCCTGTGAATTGAACAGTTATCTGCAAACCAAACACCCAAAAAAATATGACCACAATATGAGATTTATAAATTAGTAAAAACTGATAATTCTCATATTAATCCGGTAGTCCCTTTTTAAACTGCATTAATTATATATGGAAGGAGCTCTTCAAATTAAATGAGTATCTACTGGAAAGTTATAGGAAGAAATCCGGTTCGAACTGGGTAAATTCTCTTCGGGGGAAACAAAAGGAATTTGTACAGTGACTTTTATCTCTGGATGTTCTCGTTTACATCATTTAGGAAACTACATATCAGAGTGATCTTAGATGATACTGATAGACTGCTTATGAAAATTTTCCACAGGAACTCATTAGAATGAATCGGGGTATTTAATGAGCTCAATTAAAAAAACTTCTTTGATCGTTTGTTCTTTCATTCTTCTGGCCTTTGTTTCATCTTTTACCTCAGGTTTTTTACCTGCAGCGGAAGCAGCTGAAAGCCAGACAAATATTGTAGGAGATAACTTCCCTGCTGCTATTCCCACTCTTGAAGAGGTACTTGCGCAGCACCCGGCTTCTGTAGAAGGCCTGTTAAGTAAAGGCAATGAACTTTATTCTCTCAATGAATATGAGCTTTCCATAGGATGCTTTGAAGATGCACTTGAAATGGACTCTAACTCGTCAATGGCATGGTATGGAAAAGGATGTGCTCTGACCGCGTTGGAGAGATACGAAGAATCAATTGACTGCTACGACAGGGCTATTGAAACCTTCCCGGTTTCTTCCGGGGTCTGGTATGAAAAAGGCAATGAGAACCTTCTGACACAAAATTATGTCGAAGCTGTCAATTGTTACGAGAAAAGTCTCGCTACGGATAATTATCTTTCCAGAGTCTGGTTCCAGAAAGCCCTTGCTTCTGAGAAACTCAGCCTTGACCAGGAGGCTTTAGCCTCTTATGAGAGTTCAATTGAACGTGGATCCAACTCTTCCGAAACTCTGAAAATGCAGGGAAAGGCTTATGCCGGGCTTGAAAAATACGACGAAGCAATGAGCTGTTTTGAAAGAGCTCTTAACATTACTCCTGACGATTTTGACCTCTGGACTCAGAAAGGAATAATGTATGATATGTCCGGGGATTATGAAGCTGCAATACAGTGTTACGATCAGGCTATCTCCCTTAATCCTGACCTTGTGGAGGCCTGGTATAATAAAGGCGTAAACCTTGAGAGGATGGAGATGTATCAGGATGCCCTGACCTGCTATGAATTTGTCCTCCTTTCAGAGCCTGAAAACTTTAGTGCCCTGCAGAAGAAAGGTCTCTGTCTCGAACAGCTTGGTAGAAATGAAGAGGCTCTGCAGTGTTATGACCAGATACTCATTTATAGTCCTGATAACTCTGAAGCTTGGCATAGCAAAGGCTCTATACTTGATAAAATGGGAAAGTACGATGATGCAATAGTCTGCTATGATAGAGCTCTTAACCCCAATGCAGGAATTGCGATAGAAGAGGCTGGAGATGCTGTACTCGGAAAGCTTAATGCCTACGATTCTTCACTTGCCAGTTATTCTGAAGTTCCCGAGTTTAAATCTCCTGCAGTTAAAATCTGGTACGATAAAGGGCTGGCTTTTGATAAACTTGAGAACTACGAATCTGCTCTTGAGTGCTATAATCGGATTCTTGAGACCGAATCAGATCATGCAGTGATCTGGTACTTAAAAGGTCAGGACCTTGACAGACTTAACAGGTACGAAGAAGCCGCTGACTGCTACGATAAAGCCCTTAAACTGGATTCAGGATATGCTAAAGTCTGGTATAGAAAAGGATATGATTCTTCAAAACTCGAACAATACAAAGATGCCGTAAAAAGTTATAATAAAGCCACCGATCTTAATGGAAATTACACACTTGCATGGTACGGCAAAGCTTTTGCCCTGGCAAAAATAGGGGAATATGAAAATGCTCTTGTGTGCTATGATAGAGTTCTTGCCGTTGCCCCTGATAGTGCTGAAATCTGGTACAACAAAGGTCTTCTCCTTGATCAGCTCGAAAGATACCAGGAAGCTTCAGATTGCTACAGTCAGGCTCTCCAGATAAATTCAGGGTATTCTATTGCCCGTTTCAGATTGAACAAGGATATGGAAGTATTATCCGGAAACTCGACTTCCAGGTCAGTTGAAGGTAATAGGCTGGATGTCAGCCCACAAAGGACAATTTCAGGAGGTTTCTGGTCTTACCTTCTGGGCTACAAGTATGCAAGTCCAGAAGAGAGCTCGGATTTTTCAGGGAGCTTTAACGCCCTGAGTCCGGAATTCAGTTACGATTCCGCATGGTACGGCAAAGCTTCAACATACAGCAAACTTGAGATGTACGAGGATGCACTTTATTCTTACGAAATGACTCTTAAGATTAATCCTGTACGCACCGAGGCCTGGTATGAGAAAGGCTCTGCCCTTGACAAACTCGGAAGAGGCGAGGAAGCTCTGGAGTGTTACAAAAAAGCCCTTGATATTGACCCTCAGTCGAGCAATGCCTGGTATGGGATAGCTTCTACATCGAGCACCCTTGGAAGATCAGAAGAAGCAGTTGCTTACTACGATCAGTTACTTGCTCTTAATTCCAGTGATCCTGAAGCCCTTCAGGGAAAATCTCTGGCCCTTGTAAGCCTTGGCAGGTACGAAGAAGCAGTTTCCTGTTTCAATCCTCTTCTTGAACTTGAGCCGGAAAATATAGAGGCTCTGGAGGGTCGAGCTTTTGCTTTAGCCAGATCCGGAAGGCAGGAAGCGGCTCTGGAGGATTACGACAGAATCATGCAACTTGATCCTGCTAATTCAAAGGTGCTGGCTGAGAAAGCTTCTTTGTATGAAGAACTTGGCAGGTATGAGGAAGCTGCTTCAACCTATGGGGAGATTCTCCGGATTACGCCCGAAAACAGAGAGATAATGTACCGTCAGGGCAAGGCTCTGGAAGCGATGGGAGATTTCGAAGCAGCAATCGCCTGTTATGATCAGATTCTTAAGCTGGACCCGACAAATGTTGATGCGATTAATAACAAGGGTTTTGTTTTCTCTAAAATGGAGAGATATCAGGAAGCAATTGCCAGCTATGACAAAGCCCTTGAGTATGCTCCAGACAATGCTGCAGCCTGGTACTTCAAAGGATGCGCTTATTTCGCAATAAGCAGTAACAATGCTGCCCTTGAATGCTTTAATAAAGTGGTACAATTTAAACCAGACTGCATAACGGCATGGTACAACCAGGGGTATCTATACAATGTAATGGGGGACGTTAATGAGTCAGTCAATTCTTATGACGGTGCTCTTAAAATCAACCCCAATGCACCTTCTGCCCTTTATAACAAGCGTTTTGCCCACTACCGTATAAAGGAATACGAGGAGGCTTCGGTATATAAGGCAAGGCTTGATGCTGTTGATCCTGGCTTTGTGGCAGCCCTTCAGAATAGGGGAACCCGCATCTTCCTTCCCGAAACATACAGAGGCGACCTTAACTATCCGCTGCCTGCAAGATGGTATGGTGGAGAAGAAAATATTTCTGAAAACGTTAGTGTAAACATGACTGAAATTTATCAGCAGTTAAACAACACTTCCTCTGAACAAGGTGAGGAATATGATAACGCTGATGAAACTACTGACGATTATGATGACACCGGGTACTGGTATATTCCTGAACCTGACGACGATCAGAAAACTGATAATAGTGAAGACTGGTATGTTCCGGAACCCGACGAGGTTTAAGGTTTAAAATAAGGTAAAAATAATGAATTATTCCGGTATGCGTGTAAGGTTTCAGGCATACCGGTAAACTTTTTCTAAAGAAACCAGATCAAAATTATTCCTGTCAGCAGTTTTTCGGTACCTTTTTTGTGTAACTTTAATTCTTTTTGCTGAAGCTGATTTTTCTTCAATTAATACAGCTTGATGGTCTTTGTTGATCGGTTGATATCCTTCTCTAATCTGAGCCCCTCCCCAAAATAAAAGAGAAGAGTATACATAGCCCGTGTGGTCTCAGTATAGTATTCCTCACGGGCGGAGAATTCGTCCTATTTTTTGGTATGTTGGTAAGATTGGGGCTAAATAAAGTTCTTTGAACAGATCCTTCTCACAGATTAATATAGCAATTTTTTTAACAATTGAAGAAGTACTGTTAAACTAGTGTCTTAGAAACTTAATTATGGTGCATAATATTTAGACATTTTCTCATCAGCAACTTTTCTCGTAAACTTCCAGTTGATCTTATTTTCATGTTC